>NZ_JANSJA010000071.1:35109-38871 GCF_047462335.1 Synechococcus sp. H60.1 | reverse complement strand
TTTAACCAAACTGTTTCGCCGGATTGGCCCAACCTAGTCTGATTCCGAGATGCGAACAGACTTGATCGCGACCGGATTCAGCGGGCGATCCTGAGGGCCTGTGGGCGCCGTGGCAATTTTATCCAACACGTCCTCCCCCTCGATCAGTTGGCCGAAGATCGTGTAGTTGGGCGGCAGCGGGTAGTCGGCATGCATAATGAAGAACTGGCTGCCATTGGTGTTGGGGCCAGCATTGGCCATGGCCAAAGTCCCTCGCGTGTAGGGGCGCCGCACCGGCTCATCGGGAAAGCGGTAGCCTGGCCCACCTCGACCTGTGCCAGTGGGATCCCCGCCCTGAATCATGAAGCCCCGAATGACCCGGTGAAAGATGACGCCGTCGTAGAAATGATCTCGGGCCAAGAAGACAAAGTTGTTGACGGCAAGGGGAGCTTCCTGCGGGAACAGCTCCAGAACCATCGTGCCGGCAGTGGTCTCCAGCGTGGCCGTGTAGGACTTGGCCGGGTCGATGACCATTGGCGGAGGACTGTTGTAGGTTTTCACGGTTTTGCCCAACTGTTGTGCTAGGAGCAAATCGTAAGAAGAATGCGGACGGGCCAGAGCGGGAAGAAAGCCAGATCCCACCCAAAGCAGCACCGCCAGCACAGCTAGCTTCAACAGGTGGGCAACCCCCGAGGGCACGCGCATCTCTCTTGCCAGAAAGCTCCGCCCCTATCCTATCAGGATTTGTCCAGGCCCGCCCTTCGCTCGACAGGGATCACGGCTTGGCTCGTCGCACCAGCCAGTAGCTGACGGAGAGGGCTAGCGTCGCTGCTGCCAGCCCAATGAGATCCAGGCCGCCCAGCTTCTCAAAATCGAAAATGATGATCTTGCGCGCCACTGCGATCAAAGAAGTCACAATCACCAGCTCTACCTGCACCACCTGCTTTTGCAAGTAGGCGGTAATGTTCTCCAGAATCTCCAGCGCAATCAAAATATTTAAAAAGAGGCCGAAGATCTCGATCAAAGTGGTAGAGAAAAACCCGATTGGCTCCCGCAGCAGATCAGCTACCAGGAAGCGGGTCAAATCCACCACAGCCACCCCAATCAGCCCAATCATCAAGATAGAAAGCAGCTTCGAGATCAGGCTTTCTAGGCGGATGATGGCCCGCAGAAAGGGATCCTCCTCTTCCGTTTCGTGAGGATTGTGCAAGAGCCACTTGAGAAACCGCATGCCACCCCCCTTTGACGACCCCATTATCTGCCCCAGACGTCTAGGAGGATCGGGATCCCTTGGAGCGATGGTTGCGACACCGCTCGGAACAGTATTTCACCTCCGACCAGCAGTCGGCCCACTTCTTGCGCCAGGTAAAGGGCCTGCCGCAGGTGAGGCAGATTTTGCTTGGCAAATCCGACTTCTTCCGGTGGCGGGGCATAGCGCGCTGGAAACGACAACTCTTGAATCAACCCCAATGCCCTAGCCTGTGTTCTGCAACTGCAAGGCTTGCGGCCGGGAACGGCTGCGCAGGGCGGCTTCAATCAGCCCCAAAAAGAGGGGATGGGGGCGATTGGGGCGGGAGCGAAACTCGGGATGGAACTGGGTGGCAATGAAAAAGGGGTGGCTGGGCAGCTCAATGATTTCCACCAGGCGGTTATCGGGTGAGACACCGCTGATGACGTAGCCGGAGTCCAAGAACAGGCTGCGGTAGGCGTTGTTGAACTCGTAGCGATGGCGGTGGCGCTCGTAGACAATGGTTTCCCCGTAGAGCTTGGCCGCCAGGGTGTCAGGCAGAATGCGGCAGGGGTAGAGGCCCAGGCGCAGGGTTCCCCCCAAGTGCTCCACATCTTTCTGCTCTGGCAACAGGCTGATGACGGGGTGGGGGGTGTCGGGATCAAACTCGTAGCTGTTGGCCCGCTCTAGACCGGCAATGTGGCATCCCCAGTCGATCACCGCACACTGCATGCCCAGGCACAGCCCCAGAAAGGGAATGCCCCGCTCGCGCACGTAGCGGATGGTGGCTACCTTACCCTCGATGCCGCGGCTACCAAACCCCCCCGGCACCACCACGCCGTCCACACCGGCCAGCAGGGCTGCCGGCCCCCGCTCCTCAACTTCTTCAGAAGAGATCCAGCGCAAGGTAACGCCGGCATTGAGGGCCAGGCCTGCATGGCGCAGGGCTTCCGCCACTGAGAGGTAGGCATCGGTGAGGCGCACGTATTTGCCGACAATGGCAATTTCTACCCGCTCTTGAGGGTGGTGCAGCCGCTGCACCAAGAGCTCCCACTCGCGCAGATCCGGCTGCTGCGGATCCAAGTTGAGGATCTGCAAAACCCGCTGGGCCAAACCCTCTTGCTCCAGCACCAAAGGCACATCGTAGATGCTGGGGGCATCCTGGGCCTGGATGACACATTCCACCGGCACGTCGCAAAACTCAGAGATCTTCTCCTTGAGGCCGCGGGGCAGGGGCTGCTCGCAGCGGCACACCAGCACGTCCGGCTGAATCCCGATCGAGCGCAGCTCCTTGACCGAGTGCTGGGTGGGCTTGGTTTTCATCTCCCCCGCCGCCCTGATGAGAGGCACCAGGGTCACGTGCACGTAGGCCACGTTGGCTCGGCCCACGTCTTTGCGAAATTGGCGGATGGCCTCCAAAAAGGGCAGCGACTCGATGTCCCCCACCGTGCCCCCCACCTCCACCAGCACCACGTCGGGGTTGGTCTCGCGCGCCACCCGCCGGATGCGCTCTTTGATCTCCTGCGTAACATGCGGGATCACCTGCACTGTGCTGCCCTGGTAGTCGCCCCGCCGCTCCTTGTAGATCACCGCCTGGTAAATGGCGCCGGTGGTAACGTTGTTGAGCTTGGACATGTTGGTGTCGGTGAAGCGCTCGTAGTGGCCCAAGTCCAAGTCGGTCTCGGCGCCGTCGTCGGTGACGAACACTTCCCCATGCTGGTAGGGGCTCATGGTGCCGGGATCCACGTTGATGTAGGGATCCAGCTTTAAAATCGACACAGTGTAGTTGCGGGACTTGAGCAGACGCCCCAGGCTGGCCGCCACAATCCCCTTGCCAATGCTGGAGACCACTCCGCCAGTGATGAAGACAAACTTGGTCATCTCCCGCATCCCTTGCCCTCTTTTGATTATGCCAGGGATGGCGGGGATCCCATTAGCGCAGAGAACGGATGGGGCCGTTGTAGAGGATGGTGGTCTGAAAGGTGCGCCGATCCACCCGCACCTGGGTTTCGATGCTGGGCTGAGTAAAGCCAGGCTCGCCGCCCCGGAAGGTGAAGATCCAGGCATCTGCGAACTCTTCAAACGGTGCATCGATGGCTGCCCCGTGCATAGAGGCCTCAGCGCGGTAGCGCTGCAAGCCCCCGTTGGCAATTTCAGCCGCTTGGCGGGCTAAGTTCTTGGCCCGGTTGAGATCGCGGAAGTAGCGGCTAATCTCCTCAAAAGTCCCCGTTGGCAGCGGCCTTGGCCGGGGGGGTGTTGGCGGTACAGGCCGGGGATCCGGCACGATGGGCAGGGTGGGAATATCCTGGCTGGGGGGCAGCGGCTCCAGCGGGATAGGAGTTCGGGAGGTTTCTGGGAAAAGGGGCGTGATCACCTGTGCCTGCGCAGACAGCAGAGATCCCCAGATCAGAACGCTGCCCCCGGCCAGGCAGAGAGGGAAAATGGACTTCATTGGGCCATTCCGGTGGGAATTTTTCAATCCCCACTCTACTGAGCCTCTAGTTAGAAAAGTAGAGGCAAAAGCCCGGCCTCCTTTTCCACCAGCAGCTAGGCGC
>NZ_JANSJA010000071.1:28158-35009 GCF_047462335.1 Synechococcus sp. H60.1 | reverse complement strand
GCGCAACCGGCTTTGTCTTCTCCCGGCGCCTGTTAGCATCCTGAAACCGGATCCTCTTTGCAGAAGTTGCCATGGAGTTTGTCACGCTTGCCGAGACAGGTCTAAAACTTAGCCGCGTGGGGCTGGGCACCTGGAGCATGACCGGGGATTGGTGGGGGCCAGCAGACCCTGAGGAGGCCTATGCCACCCTCCGCAAGGCTATTGACCTAGGTATTACCCTCTTTGACACAGCTCCGGCCTATGGCCGCGGCCTTTCGGAAACGCTTTTGGGACGGGCCATCCGCGATGCCGGCTGCCGGGATCGCGTGGTCATTGCCACCAAGGCCGGCCTGCAGTGGACTAACGGCAAGGTGGTGCGCAACTGCAGCCTAAGTTGGCTAGCTCAGGATCTGGAAAACTCCCTTCGCCGCCTGCAGACGGAGGTGATTGACATCTACCAGGTGCATTGGCCAGATCCCCTAGAACCTTTGGAGGAAACGGCCGCCTTTTTCTGCCGCCTGCTGCAGGAGGGCAAGATCCGCGCCATTGGGGTGAGCAACTTTTCTCCTCAGCAGATGGAGCGTTTTCGCCAGGTGGCTCCCCTGCACACCGTCCAGCCGCCCTATAACCTGTTTGAGCGCCAGATTGAAGCGGACGTTCTGCCCTACTGTCGGGCTAACGGCATTGCTACGCTGATCTACAGTCCCCTCTGCCGGGGATTGTTGGGAGGACGGCTAACGCCCCAAACCAAGTTTCCGCCTGGAGATCTGCGCGGCGGCATCGATCCCAAGTTCGTGGAACCTCGCTACTCCCAGTACTTGCAAGCAGTAGAAGAGCTGAGCCAGCTGGCACGGGAGCGCTACGGCAAAACCCTGCCTCAGTTGGCGGTGCGCTGGCTCTTGGATCAGCCGGGAGTGAGTGCAATCCTGTGGGGAGCGCGCAAACGCCAGCAGTTGGATGACCTAGCCGGAGTTTGGGGCTGGTCGCTGGAGGCGGAGGCAAGGCAGGCCATCGACGAGATCCTGCACAGGCATGTTCCCGAACCCATTCCCCCCAGCTTCATGGCTCCTCCTGCCCGCGCAGGGATCCCAGCTTCTCGGAATTGTTCAGAGTGATCCTAAGGATCAAGCAAGAGAAGGGCGGAAGAGGTTCTCCTATGGCGCTGCAAGGGGTGATCCTAAGCTGGAGCGGCATAGTGGCCGACGATGAGGGGCTGCACCTCTCCGCCATCAACCAGGTGCTGCTGGAGGAGAACTTGCGTCCCTGGGATCTAGGATCCCCTGCCCAAAAGGAGCTCTACCGGCTGCACTACCTAGGCCGATCCGATCGGGAACGCCTGCCCGCCCTTTGGCAAGCCCAGGGACGGGTGCTCAGCCCCAAGCAGCGAGAAGAGTTGCTGCACCGCAAGGCCCTGTACTACCGGCAGGCGTTGCAGGAGCAGAAGGGATCCCTTCTTGTCCCCGGCTTGGTGGAGACTCTAGAGAGGCTGGAGCGGCTGCAGCTCAAGGTGGGCCTAGTGAGCGGCCACGCTGCTGCTGAGGTGGAGGCCTTTCTAGAACGCTTCCCCTGTCCGCTCCTGGCCCAGCTGACCGAGCATTTCCGGTACCGTGTGACCGGCGAGGAGATGGATCCCGACCTGGGTTCAGGGCGGCTGCACCGTCTGCTCCTAGAGCGGATGGGGCTCTCCCCTCAGGAGTGCCTGAGCTTTGAAGCCACCTACGCTGGCATGCAAGCAGCTCGCTCCCAAGGGATCCCGGTCTTGGCCCTGGCCACTTTCTTTCCTTTGCACATGCTGCAGCGGCGGGCCAACTGGGCAGTGGATGGCTACCCCCAAGTGGAATGGGAGCGCCTCCAGAGGTGGTTTGCCACTGGCCAAGACCGGCCTGCCCAAGCCGCCTGACGATCCCCTTAGGGCAGGATCAGCATGCCGTCCCCAAAGGAATAGAAGCGATAGCCCTGCTCAATGGCCTCTTGGTAGAGATCCAGTAGCCTCTGCCGCCCAATCAGCGCTGCCACCAACATCATTAGGCTGGAGCGGGGCAGGTGGAAGTTGGTGATTAGGCCCTGCACCACCCGCCAGCAGTAGCCGGGGTAGATGAAGAGGTCGCTCTTCCCCTGCCAGGGCTGTAGGGTGCCGGAGAGGGCTGCCGTTTCCAGCGCCCGCACCACGGTTGTTCCCACGGCAATCACCCGCCTTCCCTGCGCTTGGGCTGCCCGAACGGCAGCTACTGTTTCCGCCGGCACCTTGAGCCACTCGCTGTGCAAGTGGTGGTCAGTGACTCGTTCTGCCTCCACGGGGCGGAAGGTGCCTAGGCCAATGTTCAGGGTGATGAAAGCGGTTTGGATCCCCTTTTGAGCCAAGCGCTCCAAGAGCTGGGGGGTAAAGTGCAGCCCGGCGGTGGGGGCGGCCACCGAGCCTGGCTGCCTAGCCCAAACAGTTTGATAGTCTTCAGGTCGGACTCCCGCCTCCGCCGGATTAAGGGTGTGGGCAGCCTTGATGTAAGGGGGAAGCGGGATCCGCCCCACCCGCTCCAAGATCTTCTCAAAGGGATCCGCTCCTTCCCAGGTAAACCGCATCACCCGGCCACTGGTCTCCGCATCCACAGCAAGTACCGTGCCCATCAGTTCCGCCGGGGATCCCTGGTGATCCCAAAACCGGATCTGATCCCCCACCTTGACCCGCTTGCCTGGTCTAACCAAGACCCGCCAGATTTGCTCCTGCTGGAAGGTGTTAGCTGGGATCCCTGGCAACTCAGGCTCCAGCAGCAAAACCTCTACCCGTGCCCCAAAAGAGTCTTTTCCCGGCAAGACCTTGGCTCCCCACAGCCGGGCCGGAATTACCTTGGTGTCGTTGAGAACCAAGAGATCTCCGGCTTGCAGGTAGTCAGGCAGGTCGCAGAAGCGGCGGTGCTCATGCCTATCTGGGTACACCACCAGCATCCGCGCCTGATCCCGCGGCTCCACAGGGGTTTGGGCAATCCGGTCGGGAGGAAGGATGTAATCGTAGGAAGCGGTAAGCCAATCTGGATTATGCTCACCGGGGCTGCCAGGAGAAGTAGCCGCCAAAGAAGGATCGTTCAAAGAGCTCTGCACTACTACCGCAACAGGTTAAAAGGGGATCCCCGGCCATTCAGTATAGCCCCCCGTCTCCCCCTTGCCCATCCGCCGGGTTTTACCGTGGTCTTATCCCCTTCTCTGCCGAGAGGGAAGCAAGTCAACTAAACCTTGGCCACCACCACCTGCTGCGGCTGATCTTGGTACTTGCCCTGGCGGTCGGCGTAGGTAGTCTGGCAGGGATCCCCTTCCAAGAAGAGAAGCTGCACCACCCCTTCATTGGCATACACGCGGCAGTCGGCGCTAGAAGCGTTGGAGAACTCCAGGGTGAGATAGCCCCGCCACCCCGCCTCGGCTGGGGTCAGATTGGCAATCAGCCCTACCCGTGCATAGGAGGACTTGCCGATGCAGATGACAGTGATGTTGTCCGGAACTTGCAGCCGTTCTAGGGAGACACCCAGCCCGTAGGAGTGGGCAGGAATGATGAAGTAATCCCCCATCTCATCGTGGTGCAGCTCCACCGCCTCCAGGTTCTTGGGGTTAAACCGCTTGGGATCCACCACTGTGCCGGGCACGTGGCGGAAGATCTTGAACTCCACCGGCGACAGGCGAATGTCGTAGCCGTAGGAAGAGAGCCCATAGCTCAAGACGGGCCGCGTCTGGCCGTTCCACTCCACGCGACGCACCAGCTCAGGGCAAAATGGCTCGATCATCCCCCGCTGCGCTTGCTCGTAGATCCAGCGGTCGTTTTTTAACATGGCTGCAACAGGCTGCCCGACAGGCCAGAGAGTTTGGGAAAGAGAGCGCAGTCACTGATGGCAAAGCTAAGAGCTGCTGACCCGCGAGGGATCTATTCTCGGCGGGGGCCGCCCTCTGGAGAAGGAGGAGTGAGGACTGGATCCCGCCGTTGGCGTAGCTGGGTGATCAGATCTGCGCGTTCCAGGAGAGAATCCGGCATCTCTGGCCCGGTGATGACTATGTCCATCCAGACTGGGCGCTGATCGATCAAATCCAGCACCTGCGCCTCCGGGATCAAGCCCAGCCTGATGGCCAGGCCCAACTCGTCCAGCACCACCAAGCCATAACGGCCACTCCTGACCGCCTCCTGGGTAAATTGCCACAGCTCATCCAGAGCCCGCCGCTCCTCTGGCTCCAGGTGAGGCGTATCGATGCAGCGGTGCAGACGACAGCGGGCCCACTCCAGAGAGCTGCCCAGCAAAAGACGATTTTCTGGCCCCTGGTTGATCCCACCCTTGAGAAATTGCACGATCAACACCCGCGTCCCCTGGCCAGCCAAGCGCAGCGCCTGAGCCATCACAGGCGTGAACATACCCCGGCTGGGATGGGTGTAGAGCTGCAGGGATCCCTGGGGGATCAACTGGGTGGAGAAGGCTCCATCCCTCTGCAGGAAACGGTCGTGAGCGGCAGGCTGCTTAACCCGGGCCGCAGGAACAGCATCCTTGGGGGAGGGCATAGGATTCGGAGAGGCAGTGCAAACCACGGCTTGATCTCGCAAGTGGGTTAAGGAACTAGGCCCTAGGTTCACAGGGCCTACAAGTGGTGGAGAGCGTTGGCTATGGATTCCATGAAACACCACCTGTGCGTATCCGTCAACGAGTTGGTTTTGCTTCTGGCCGGCATACAAATCTTCTCAAATAGAGTGACAGAAAACACCATCCTTGCCCATCCTAGCTTTTTGGCACAAGAGACAGGAGCCTAAAAGAAAAACTTTTGAACAAAATCTTAATTAACGTTCAAGTCCAAACAAAAATCTGAGTGTAGAGGTATTTTACTTAAGCACAAAAGTATCTTATAAAAATGCAAGCAAGGAATCAATGTTTTCCGAATGAGATGAGCTCTTGCAAACAGGAATACCGATATCGGCGGCCTGGCTACCAGATGGCGGCGAAGCTCTGCTCATCTCAAAAGCCTTGCCCAGCGGGGGATCTATTCGGCTAGGAGCCGGAGAGCCCCCCATGTTGTCTCGACTTCACTTTGGAAAAAGTGTGACTGCAAGTCCAAAAACTTAAACTTAATTTCTAACTTCGAAAGCGACGAAATGCAAATCCATTAATTGCCTTCATCAAAAACAACTTATCAACGATATTTTTTGAGAAGGGACGCAAAGAATTATGTAACCTCTATATCCTGGAACTATTTTTTGCCAAGTTATCTCTTCAATTATTTTTCTGGGTCGATCTCAAGGCTAATTTTTTGTTCTCAGTTTAATCTCTATTTCTATCATGAGAAATAGGCATTGGCCATTCAGTTTGGATCCCACGTAAGGCTAACTTATACAAGCTCTAGAGCCTTGGGTTCTGAGATTGGCGGGATCCCGTTGTGCAACTGGAGCCGAGTCCTTCCTCTGGGGGTGAGGGGAGATCTTTGTTCTTGAGAAGTCTTCTCCTGCCGAGGGTAGATGCAAACCTAGAGTAAGCCTGATCCCTCATTCAAGCAGCCAGGAAGCCTGGGGATCCCACTCTCGATCCCTGGAAAGGACTTTTCTCTGTCCCGCCGCTAGAAAAGGTGGGCTTCGGTTCTCCATCACCGACTTGGACTGGGGAAAAACCCTAGGCCGTTGTGAACTCGGGGTGTGCGTTGTTCTGGGTGTCGGTGTTGCAAATTGACGGTTTCTCCCCCCAGCACCAAGGTGGAAGCATTGCCCCCATCCAAGTTCAGGGCATGGCGACAGCCCAATTGCTGCATCAACTGCGCCATCTCCAGCAGGGTGAGCCCTTGATTTTCCTGGGCATTGCCGGCGGTCACCCACAGCAAATGTCCGTTGTCCAGTTGACCGACGGCACTGCGGGCAGCCCGTTGGCGGCGGAAGAGGGGTTGAAATCCCTCTAATTGGGCATCCAGAACCACTTGGCCGTCCAAGAGCAAGAGCGGCCCTGCCCCTAGCATGTGGGGGTAGGCGGCCAGCTCTGGCGGATCCACAGTCCAGCTCAACTTGAGGCGATCCCCCGCGATCAGTTTGCCGGCTTCCAGGGCACCTTCCAGACCCCGCGCTGCCAATACGTAGCCGTTGGGAGGGATCGGCACCGTCAAACTACCGGCCAGGCCTGCCGGCAGAATGTCTTGCACCTGATCCTGCCGCACCATCAGGAGCATTTCACCATCCGTTTGGGTAGTGTAGGTGGATCCCCAATCAGGGGTGTACTGGGCAACTCCGGGCAGGATGTAGCCACTGTTGATGCCCACCAGCGGGATCCGATCCCCAAGGTCGTTGCGCAGCTCTGCCTGCATCTGCAAACGGGCAAAGCGCACGGATTGCCCTGCCGTCCCATCCGACCAAGCGATGACCCCACGGCCTAAGATGGGGCTGGAGATCCAGCGGCCATCCCGACGAATGGCTCCCAGCGGCTGGCGGGTGTTGCGATTGAAAAAACCGCCGTTGATGGCCGCCACAGCTCCCTGTTCAGGGCCAAAGGAAGACAGCTCCCCCAGACTCACCAAACTGGCAGGATTGGCCCAGATGGGGCGCAGTTGGCCCGCTGTAAGGGAAATGACCACGATGGCAACCGGGATCCGATCGTCCCCAATCCAGACTTCCTCTTGGTACAAAGGGATCCCCTGCACCACCCGCACAGGCTGCCAGTCGAGGAGCGTCTGGGCAGGGGCAACCGGGCTGTTGAGCAGGAGGAGAGTCGCTCCCACAGCGGCCAAGGTTTTAGGCAAAGCAACCCTCTTCACCAGCCCCTCTCGTTGTTGCTCTAGCCTCTTGGAGCTAAGTCGCTTCAAACCAGATTAAGACACTTTGCCACTCACCTGAGCGCTCCAGGCCGCTATAGGCGACCACCCCCGGCCCCTCTCCC
>NZ_JANSJA010000071.1:12745-28058 GCF_047462335.1 Synechococcus sp. H60.1 | reverse complement strand
GGTGCGTTCGCGACAGCGTTGTATAGCAATAACAACGTAGAGAAACGTTTTTTTTGCTATTTGATTTTGCTATTTGATAACGACTACTCCTCCAGCCGACGACACTGGTGATAGCCCCTATCCGCCGGCGGCAAAGGTGGCCATCAAAATTAAAGAGAGCAAAATGCCCGGAAAGAGCAGCAGCACCAAGGTTAAAAACTCAGAAAGGCTCATGACAGCACAAAGAACAACAACCGAGGGCACCAGTCCCCAACCTAGCGATTCCGGCAGTCCTTCCCATCCTCCCTTTGGGATCCCTTAACAGTTGCAGCCGAGGGCGGCTTTTGAGGCTTTTCCCCTTCTGCCGGCGATATCCTGGCAAAGGGAAAGTCTTCTTCAAGCACTCCGATGGGCATCCAAGGCAGGCGTATTGCCGTCGAACCTGGGGATCTGCGTCCTTGGCTGCAAGAGGCCGTTTTGGCAGGGGGTGGTGAGCTGGTGCCGTTGGCCGAAGCGGAGGCGCTGGTGTGGGCAGATGCCTTTGACGTGCCCAAGCTCAAGCAGTGTCTTGCCGAAGGAAAGGGGATCCGCTGGGTGCAGTTGCCCTGGGCAGGAGTAGAACCTTTTGCCCAGGCAGGGGTTTTGGATCCCGCCTATGTGTGGACCTGCGGTAAGGGGGTGTACGCTCAGGCGGTGGCCGAACATGCCCTGGCCCTCACCTTGGCCGGCCTGCGGGATCTGAAGATCCGCGCTTTGGCCCAGACTTGGCAGCCGGGATCCGGCACCAGCCTCTGGGGCAGCCGCGTAGTCATCTTCGGGGCGGGGGGCATTGCCCAAGCGCTGATCCAGTTGTTACAGCCTTTCCGGTGCTCCGTTGACGTGGTGCGGCGCAGGGCGGATCCCTTGCCAGGAGCCAGCCGGGTGGTGACGCTGGCAGAGCGGCAGGCGGTGCTGGCAGGGGCAGATGTGGTGATCCTGGCCTTGGCCCTCACCCCGGAAACAGAGGGGATCATCGCCCGGCGGGAGCTGGAGCAGATGGGATCCCAGTGTTGGCTGGTGAATGTGGCAAGAGGCAAACACATCGTGACCCCCGACTTGGTGGCCGCTCTGCAACAGGGGGTGATTCGCGGGGCCGCCTTGGATGTCACGGATCCTGAGCCCTTGCCGGCTGGGCATCCCCTCTGGAGCTTGCCCAATTGCCTCATTACCCCCCACACAGCCATTACCGATGCCATGATTGTCCCGGCCTTGTCCGAGCGGGTGCGGGAAAATGTGCGCCGCTTTCGGCTGGGGGAACCTTTGCTGGGGGTGGTGGATCCGGTTTTGGGCTATTGAGCCCTCACCCCTTGAGAGAGGGGAGCTAGGACTCGCGGGGGGCCATCTCTTGCACGCGAGCGGCAATGGCCTCGGCCATCTCTTGCGTGCCGACGGGATCCCCTTGCGCCAGGTCATAGGTGACGTATTTGCCTTCGGCAATGACCGACCGCACTGCCGCTTCTACCCTCGCGGCGGCTTCCCGCTCGCCCAGGTAGCGCAGCATCATGGCCCCGGAGAGGATAAGGGCAGAGGGGTTGACCTTGTTTTGGCCGGCATACTTGGGCGCCGAGCCGTGGATGGCCTCAAAAACCGCAATGCCATCCCCGATGTTGGCCCCTGGCGCCACCCCCAGCCCGCCGATCATGCCGGCGCACAAGTCGGAGATGATGTCCCCGTAAAGGTTGGTGAGCACCAGCACATCGTAGAGCTGCGGCTTCTGCATCAATTGCATACACATGTTGTCCACGATGCGATCTTCAAACTCGATGTCGGGGTACTCCTGGGCCACCTCCCGCGCCACCTGCAAAAACAGGCCGTCGGTAAACTTCATGATGTTGGCTTTGTGAACGGCCGTTACCTTTTTGCGGCCGTTTTGGCGGGCATATTCAAAAGCAAACTTGACAATGCGGCGGCTGCCAAACTCTGAGATGGGTTTGATGCCAAGAGCAGATCCCTCGCGGATGAACTTGCCGGAAAGACGCATCATCTCTTCGCGAGCGTGGGCTGCTTCGGGGGTGCCCCGCTCGAACTCAATCCCAGCGTAGAGATCCTCGGTGTTTTCCCGCACCACCACCAAATCCACGTCTGGAAAAGGGCTTTTGACGCCAGGGATGGACTTGGCCGGACGCAGGTTGGCGTAGAGGTCTAGCTCTTTGCGGATGGCCACATTCACCGAGCGAAAGCCGGTGCCCACGGGGGTGCCGATGGGCCCTTTGATAGCCAGCTTGGTTTCTCGGATCGACTCCAGCACCTGCGGCGGCAGAGGGGTGCCGTACTTTTCGATTACCTCTACTCCTGCCTCCACCGGGATCCACTCCAACTCAACCCCGGTGGCCTCCAAGACCGTGGTCATCGCCTTGGTTACTTCCGGGCCGATGCCATCGCCGGGGATCAACGTTACACGATAGGCCACAAATCCTTCTCCTCCCAGGATTGACACTGGTAGCCTGACCGGGATCCCGCCCAGCGCCGGACTTCAAGCCCGTTGGGGATCCCTAAGCTGAAACGAAGCTTAAACGACTATAGAACAGGTTGGAGCCATCAGGCGTCAGGGCAAACTCAATGCCTCTCCAGAACTGCCACCCCTAGAGAATCCGCAGCGGATCCACATCGAGACTGACGCGGATCCCTTGAGGGAGGTGTCCAAGGGCGCTGTGCAGGTGGGCATCGATCTGGGCGCGATCCCAGGGCTGATCGGGAAGTTGTTTGAGCAGGATCTGCCAGCGGTAGCGGCCGGCAACCCGCTCCACTTGGGCCGGCCCTGGCCCCAACACCTCCGCCGGGATCCCTTGCAGACGTGTGGCCACCCGCTCGCAATAGCGCTCTAGCGCTTCCAGGCGGGTGCTGCTTAGGCGAATTAAAATCAAAGCCCGATAGGGGGGATAGCCCCCTTCCTGGCGTTGGCGCAGCTCGGCTTGCAAAAACCCTTCGTAGTCGTGGGCCAGCACCGCTGCTAGGATCGGGTGCTCTGGCAGGTAGGTCTGGATGATCGCCTGGCCTGGCAAGGATCCCCGTCCTGAGCGGCCCGCCACCTGGGTCAGGAGCTGAAAGGTGCGCTCGCCAGCGCGGTAGTCAGGTTGGTGCAACAGCCCGTCGGCGGCCATCACCCCCACCAGCGTCACCTGGGGCATATCCAGCCCCTTGGTAAGCATCTGGGTGCCCACCAGCACCTGCGCTTGGCCACTGCGAAACTGCTCCAGCAAGTCCCGGTGGGATCCCTTGCGGCGAGTGGCGTCGCTGTCGTAGCGCAGGATCCCTAGCTGCGGCCAGTGCTGCTGCAGCACCTCCACCACCTTCTGGGTGCCAGTGCCGAAGTGCTTGAGGTAGGGCGAGCCACAGGCAGGGCAGCGCTGGGGATGGGGTTGGCGGGCGCCGCAGTAGTGACAGCGCAGCTCTTGCCCGCCCTCCACGTGAAAGGTGAGGGAGACATCGCAATGGGCGCAGGTGAGGACAAAGCCGCAACTGCGACAGAGGACAAAGGTGCTGTAGCCGCGGCGGGGAACAAAGAGGATGGCCTGTTCCCCCCTGTCCAGCGTCTCCTGCAGAGCTTGTTGCAGGCGGCGGCTGAGAATGCTGCGGTTACCGGCCTGCAGCTCCTGGCGCATATCCACCAGCTCCAGGTGGGGCAGGGTGGCCGGGATCCCCGCCTGGGGGATGCGCTGCGGCAAAGAGAGGCGAACCCAGCGCTGCGGATCCTGCAGGTGGGCGGCGTAGGTTTCCACCGCCGGTGTGGCACTGCCCAAAACCAAGGGACAGTTGGCCAGCTCGGCCCGCCACTCCGCCACCTGACGGGCGTGGTAACAGGGCTGGGGCTGATCCTGCTTGAAGCTGTCATCGTGCTCCTCGTCCAAAACAATCAGGCCGAGATTGGCCAAAGGGGCAAACACCGCCGAGCGGGTGCCGATCACCACCTGGGGAGCAGAGACCAACATCTGCCGCCAGAGGTCGTAGCGCTCCCCTGCCGAGAGGCCGCTGTGGTAGGTCCACACGCGGGATCCCAGCCGCGCCCGAAAGCGATCCGTCAGTTGGGGGGTAAGGCCAATCTCCGGCACCAGCACCAAGGCCGACCGCCCCTGCTGTAGCACCTGGGCAATGACTTGCAGGTAGACCTCCGTCTTGCCGGAGCCGGTGACCCCGTGCAGCAGAAAGCGTTGGTTTCGCCCCAGGGCTTGCTGGATGGCCGCCACTGCCTCGGCCTGGGCGGGCGTCAGAGACTTGGGCCAATCTTTCTCCACAGGCCGGTCGGCCTCCCCCAGCCGCAGCAGAGGTCGCTCGTAGAGGTGCACCCGGCCTTTGCGGGCCAGGCTCTGCAACACCGACCGGCTCACCCCTGCCAGACGCTCCCACTCGACCAGCAGCAGCTCCCCCCCCTTTTGCTTGAGGATCTGCAGCGCCTTCTGCTGGGGCAAGCTCAGCCCCTCCAGCGACTCCTCCACTAGGGTGGCTGCCTGTTGGGTTTTCACCCTGCCCCCCTGCTGCTCCTGCCAGAAGCTCTCCACCCAACCCCGCCGCTGCAGCTCCCGCAGAGCCACCTCGGCGCCAGGCACCTGCTGCTGGAGGTAACGCCAAGACAGCTCCCCCCCCTTCTCCTGGAGCAGCCGCAGCAGAGCCTGGGCAGCCGGCGAACATTCCCCGCGCGGGGATCCCACCAGGCGGATTCGCCGCTGGGAGCGGCTCAGCAAGCCCGGCGGCAAAACAGTGCGCACCACCTGGGCCAGGGGGGTGAGGTAGTAGTCGGCTACCCGCTGCAGCAGCGGCCAGAACTCCTTGGGCAGGATCCCTTTGGCCACCACCGCTTCAATCTCCCGCACCGACTGGGGATCCACTCCTGTCGGCAGCTCCGAGCGCCAACCCAGCGCCAGCGCCCCCGCCACCTGTGGACCAAAGGGAACGCTGAGGAGATCGCCCGCTTCTGGCTCCCATCCCTCTGGCACGCGATAGGTGAAGCAGCCCCCCAAGTGGGGATGATCCACCCACACCTCCAGCCAGCGGGGAGGAGCAGGATCCCTCACGGTCGAGGCAAAAACCGCGGCAGATCCACTGCCCGCTTATCGGGGCGAGCCGGCAAAGGCCGGGACTGTTCGCGTAAGCGGGACGGAGTCCATAGCCCAGACTTGGGCTTGGCGGCCTGGAGCGAGGCGAGAGACTCAGACCGTGTTGGCATGTCGGCAGTATTGGGATCCGCTGCACCAGCGCGAGGTGGGATGTCTAGTCCCTTGCGCTCCAAAGCCGTCTTCAGGCTGAGCAGGTGCATCTGCTGCTGCTCGTACTTCTCTCTCAGGGAGCGGTTTTCTTCGGAGAGGGCGGCGCGTTCCGCCTGCAAGGCCCTCACCTGCCCCTCCAAGGCCTCTGTTTGCTCCTGCAGATGGGTGACAGCGATCTGGGCAGAGCGCAATTGCGATTGCCAGGTGGGTTGGTCGGCAAGCTGGGCCAGAGCTGCTTGGAGCCGCTGCTCCAGATCACCAAGGCGCTGCTGGGCCTGGGCGTACTGTTCCTCCAGACGGCGGTGCTCCTGCTGCCAATGGGCAATTTCCGCCTGCGCTTGGGAGAGGGCAGCTTGCAGCGCTTCGACCTGGGCTTGCCACTGCTGTTGCTGCTCCTGGGAGTCGTGACGCCATTGCTCTTGCTGAGCTTGCAAAGCAGCCAGCTGCGCCTGGGCATCGGCCAGGGCCGCTTCCAATTCCTGACGTTGTTCCTGCCAGCGCTGCTCCGCTTCCGCCTCTGTCTCGGCATAGCCCGCCAGACGCGCCTCGAGATGTTCCCGCTGTTCTTGCCAGGCTGCCTGTTGGTCGTTGTACAGAGCCCGCAGGCTGTTCAGCTCCGCCTGGGTTTCGGCAATTTGGGTGCGGGCCAACGAAAGCTCTGCCTTGAAACGCTGTAACATCTCCACCCGTTTTTCCGCCAGGTCTTGCGCTTCCAGCAGAGAAGCCTGGAGCTCCTGCTGACGGTGTTCCCACTGACGGCGCTCCTGGGCATGGGCCAGCCGCAGCTGCTCGATCTGCTCCTGTAAGGCTTCGATGTCTTGGCGCTGCCGCTCGTTGAGGCGTTGCCGCGCCGCCAGCTGAACTTCCTGCTCCGAGAGCTGAACCTTTTGCTCTGCCAAAGTTTGTTGCAACTGGCGCAGGGCGTGTTCCCGCTCCTGCAGCATCTTTTCTTGCTCAGCCACCTTCTGGCGTAGAACCCGGCATTCCGCTTCCAAAGCAGCGTCTGCAGGCGTTTGGGCTTTCAATTGCAAGAGCTCTATCTGCTGTTGCTGCCTGCGAGACTGCAGTTCCCTCTCGGCCAGTTGAGTGCGCAGCGCCTGCACTTCGGCTTGTAGCTTTTCCTGAAGGATAAGCCGTTCTTGCAGCTCTGCTTCGACTTTAAGCAGCCGTGACTCCAACTGCTGCCGCTGCCTCAGGGCCAACTGCCGCTCTGGATTGGGATCCGGTTCCGTTCGCGTCAGCGGGACGGAGTCCTTGGCCGACTGGCCAGCTTGAGCCTCGAGAAAGGTAGGATCCGAGTCACCTGAGGAGGAAGCACGCATAGGTTGAAGCGAAGATGAAGATGGGGAGGTACAGGATAAAGTTCCCTGCAGTATAGAGAAGTTTTCCGGTGGGTTCAAGCCAGGGAATGGATCTTGTTAAGGTCTCTTTCCGATTCCTCTCCGCCCGCCCTGGGGTGACATCGAGGCTTGTTGGCCGCACCTCTCGTCTTGGGGGCTCCGCATCAGAGAGTTGAGCTGGCAGCGGAACATCTGTTTGGCCGTTTTTTCGCCGCGGAGCGTGCACGCGACGAGAAGACGTCTCCCTCCCCCCAGAGGTAAACTCCGGCCCGTGGTTGCCTTGAGAGCTTGCCACGATTGCCCCCTTTCTTCACCCACGACACCCCTACCGCTGCTGGAGATCCCTACAGACCGCCCCCACCAATAGTTTGCACCATTTTTTATTGGCACCATATAATTCGGCGGTGTTTGAACGCGTCTTTATCCAACGGCGGGGGCCCTTCGCCCAGGGATCGGCGTAGGTCTCCAAGGGATTGAGGCAGCGTCAGGCTGAATGGATCGACGCTTTGAGGTTCTGATACAGTCACGCTGAACACCGCTGTTCGCGACAGCGGGACGGAGTCCCCACAGGATGGCGACATCCCGCAACGCCCTGAGGAAGATCCCCAGAGCTCCATTCCAATCCCGCGGCAAGGTGTGTTTGCACACGGGACACCGGAACACTCGGCTGCCTTGCAGCCCAGAGTGGACAGAGCCGCACCTGGTGCAGGTCTGGCTGGTGTAGGCCTCGGAAACGTCCACCACCGTCTGCTATCAGACCAATGGAGCTTAGCGGACTCGAACCGCTGACCCCTTCAATGCCATTGAAGTGCTCTACCAACTGAGCTAAAGCCCCAGTCGCAGCTTTCTGGCAAGAGCGTGGGCAAGCGACTTATGCCTGCTCTAGGCTGCAATTTTAGCCTGTAGAAGCTGCTTTGGCGGTGAAGAGTACGGGAATCCATCCTAAATAGACAGGAGATCCTTGTCAAGAGTTGGGTTAGAGCGTTCAATGACGAAAGTAGGTAGAGCAGGGATCCACCTGGCTCCTGCCCTCTGCCGCAGGAGCTTGCCGGGTGATAGAACGGAGTCAGTAACGGTTGGAGGGCTTGTGACCCAGGGATCTCAGCTTGACCGCATTTTGGCCGCTTCCTTGCTGGTGGTCTGCCTGATTGCGGCTGTTATTGGCGGCACACGACCTGCCGCAGAGTCGGTTCGGGGTGGCGTCGGGCTAGAGGCCCCCCGAGGGGCAAATCGCATTGAGGTGGTCACCATCGAGGGAACGATCGGAGGCCCGCGGGGCTCGACTTTGGTGGGTTTGCCAACTTCTCCTTTGGATCAGCTGCGGGAAGCCATCGAGGATCGCGCCGTTAAGGCCGTGTTGCTGCGCATCAACAGTCCTGGGGGAGCCGTGGGATCCAGCCAGGAACTCTACCGCGCCGTCACGGCCCTGCGGGAGGTCGGTAAGCCGGTGATCGCCGTCATGGAGGACGTTGCCGCCAGCGGCGGCTACTACGTGGCCAGTGCTGCCGACAAGATCTACGCCAACCCAGGTACTCTGACCGGCAGCATAGGGGTAATCATTAGCGGCCTTAACTTTGGCAAGTTGCTCGAGAACTACGGCGTAGAGCCGCAGACCTTCAAAACCGGCGAGTACAAAGACATTCTTTCCCCTTTCCGCGCTGCTACCCCTCAGGAGCAACGTCTGCTGCAAGACTTGGTGGAGGATACCCTCGACCAGTTTGTTCGCGATGTGGCCCGTGGACGCCAGCGCTTGCCGGAAAACGAGGCAGAAAAGGTGCTGGATGCGGAGATGATCGCGCGGCGGCAAAGCTTGGATGAAGCGCGGGTGCGACAGTTGGCCGATGGGCGCATCTTCACCGGGGCGCAGGCTGTAGAGTTGGGCCTGGTGGATGCCCTGGGAGGATATACCGAAGCCGTGGAAGATCTGCGGCGGATGACGGGGGATCCCTCCTTGTCGCCGGCAACGGAGAGAGATCCGTTCCAACGCGCCCTGCAGCGGCTCTTGAGCCAAGGACTGCCTCCGCAAGGGCAAAATCTCTGGCTGGCCCGACTGTTGGGAAGCAACGAGGTGGCCGGGATCCCGGAAGTGCCGCTGCTGTGGATGGCGCCCGGCTGGACTTTGCGCTAAACCTGACAGTGATGAATAGGCTTGGTGTGAGGGGTGAAGCTGTGGATCAAGAATTGTCCACGCCGGACGACGCTTCTGCGCTGGCGGCGGCCGTGCATAGCCCTCTGGCCACGGCGTTTGCCCCGTGGATCCAGAGCGATGCCCTAGGCCAGGGATCCCAGGGGGCGGATCCCGTTGGCGAGACGGGGTTCTGGCCGGATTGCAACCCAGAGCGGGAGCTGCTGACCAGCCGGGCATGGGTGGAAATTGACGCGGCCCAATTGCGAGAAAATCTGCGTCTGTTGCAGACCCGCCTGGGCCCAAATGTGGAGATCTGGGCAGTGGTCAAGGCCAATGCCTATGGCCATGGAGCTCGCTTGCTGGCTCCCCTGCTGGTGGCTGCCGGCGCCAAGGGGCTGTGTGTGGCCACCCTGTCAGAAGGGATCGAGCTGCGCCAGGCCGGCCTCCAGGCTCCCATCCTGGTCTTGGGTGCTTTGAATACCTGGGCGGAGCTGCAGCAGGCCATGGCTGCACGGCTGGAGGTTAGCCTTACCCGGGCCGAGCAAATTCCCCTGCTGCGCCAGGTGGCCCGTTGGGCTGGGCGCCCTGTCCCCGTCCACCTCAACGTGGATACAGGCATGACGCGCTTGGGGATCCCTTGGCAGGAGGCTGCCGCCGTGTGGGGGGAGATCTGCCGGATCCCCGAGCTGGAAGGCTGTAGCCTATTTTCCCACTTCGCAACAGCAGATGAGCCCGATTCTCCGGTGATGGCCCAGCAAGAGGCCCGCTTTGCCCAGGTGGTGGAGCAGATCCGCCAGGCCGGGGATCCCTTGCCCCCCCTGCATCTGGATAACTCCGCCGGCGCCCTCACCCGTCTTCACTACTCCCGCGTGCGGCTGGGGTTGGCCCTCTATGGCTTGTCTCCTGCCCCGCACCTGCAGGTGCCGGGGCTGAGACCAATCCTGCGCCTTAAAGCGCGGCTGACCCACATCCAAACCGTACCCGCCCACACCGGCGTCAGCTACGGGCATTGCTACATTACCTCTCGCCCCAGTCGTATTGCCACCCTAGCCATCGGCTATGCCGATGGGATCCCCCGGCGGCTTTCCGGCTGGCTGCGAGGGTGGGTGCGCGGCGGCCTCATCCAGCAGGTGGGCATGATCACGATGGATCAGTGCATGTGGGATGTAACCGAGAGGCCGGATATTCAGGTGGGCGATGTGGTGGAGCTGCTGGGCCCTCACGTAGAGAGGATGGGCTTATCCATCCAGGATTGGGCGGATCAGTTGAGCACTATTTCCTATGAACTGCTGTGCGGACTTTCTGCCCGCCTGCCGAGGATACTCGTCAACGAAGGGGCCGCTAGCAGTAGCCCTGTTTGCTGAGCTGGGTACGCTAGAGGGTAGCAGATCCTGGCTGGAAGAGAGGCGGGGACAATTCGCCATCGGCAATGGAAAGGAGGCAGCCATGGAGGCACGCAAACCCCTAAGGAGGCTGGAAAATCAAATGGAGCGAGCCGTCCTCGAAGCCGTAAACGAGATGCTCCTGCTGGAAAGCCAGCAGCGCTACTGCTCCTGCGAAAGATTCTGTCACGATGCAGCCGCCCTGGCCCTCAACAACCTCCCACCTCGCTACGCCACCAGCTTTGAAGGCTCCATCTCCACTCTGGAAGCTATCCAAGCGGATCAAGAGCTGCAGAGGCAAATTCGCCTGGAGGTGGCGAAGGCGATGGACAGGGTGGCGGCCAATCCCCGCTGTCCAGAGCCTGACTGCCCGCTGCTACAGAGCGATGCTGAGACGGTAGAGTTAGAGCTAGCTCCCAGTGATACCTGACTTCGAGGAATGGCTGCAAGCGTCTCCCCTGTGCCCGTGGCCTTTCTAGGCCCTGCCGGAACCTATACGGAGTTGGCCGCTCTGCTGGCCTGTCCTGAGCAGCCTCATCTGCACAGCCAGGGATCCCACCCCCTGGAGCCCTACCCCACCATTGGCGCCTGCTTGTCAGCGGTGGCTACTGGCCAGCAAGAATGGGCGGTGGTGCCGGTGGAAAACTCCGTCGAGGGCGGGGTCTCGATGACCTTGGATGCCCTCTGGCAACTGGAGGGGCTGAGCATTCGCCAGGCGCTGATCCTGCCAATCCGTCATGCCCTCATCGGCTGTGCCTCCCGGCTGGAGCAGATCGAGCAGGTCTATTCCCATCCCCAAGCCTTGGCCCAATGTCAGGCTTGGCTGGGATCCCATCTGCCCCAGGCCACCTTGATCCCGACCCGCTCGACCACCGAAGAATTGGATCGGCTGCGAGCGCAGCCCAACGCTGCCGTCGTTGCCTCAGAGCGGGCCGCTGAGCTCTACCAACTGCCGGTCTTGGCCTGTCCCATCAACGACCACCCGGATAATTGCACCCGCTTTTGGGTGGTGGGCCGCCGTGGATCCTCACCGGGGGGATCCCATACTTCCTTGGCCTTCAGCCTGCCCCACAATGTGCCGGGGGCGCTGCTAAAGCCGCTGCAAGTCTTTGCGGAGCGGGGCCTCAATATGTCGCGCATCGAGTCGCGCCCCACCAAAAAATCGGCGGGTACCTATGTCTTTTTTGTCGATCTGGAGAACCCGGTTGGCCAGCCCTACCTGGATGCAGAGGTGATCGCTGCCCTGGAAGGGATCGCAGAAACCCTGAAGCTTTTCGGCAGCTACCCCGTCCATGACCTCTGCAAGCCGAGCGAGTGTCATCCCTCCCAAAGCCTTTCCCCCGCCTCCTAGACCCAGATTCAGACGCTTCCCAAGGGCGGCCACCAGCGAGTTTTTCCCCATAGGGGAGGGCAAGGCGTTGAAGGGAGGAGTTGCTACTGGTTGTCCAGGGCTTGGTAGTTCTGCCAGGCTTGCCAAAAAACGTAGAGGGAAAGCCCAGCAAGAAAGGTTCGGAAAAGCAGGCTGACGATCTCATCCGACAGCTTGGGCAGGGTGCGGGTGCTGATCTGGACGCCGACCAACCCCCCTGTACCCAGGATCAGGCCCGGGAGCCAGAGCACATTCCGGCGGATGGTGCCATCTCCAAAGCCGAGAGCGTTCGCCATCCAGTTGCCCAGGCCCGCATGGCCGAGGGTAGCAGCAGTTGCCGTGAGAACAATTGCCCCCAAACTGGTTTGGATGGCCACCTTGAGGGTTTCCCGCAACAGCAGGATCTGCAGCGGCACCATGATGATGCCACCGCCGATGCCGAAAAGCCCCGCCAACAAGCCAGCAGCGCCACCAGTGAGGGTGCGGGCTAGCCACGGCGGCATCTGACTGCCGGCAGCAACAACTGGCCTCTCCAACGCTTGGGCGTGGGCGACCACGGTTTTGCGCAGCTCCACCAGGTAAATGTTCGACAGCAACAGCACCCCAAAGGCCGCTAGTAGCAGATAGCCGGGCAGGCGACTGGCGAGGATCGCCCCCCCCTGAGCTGTAACCAGAGCCGGGATCCCTAGCAGGATCACCCGTTTGGGATCCAGCATCCCCATGCGCCAGTTTTGGATGCTGCCCGCCAGGGAGGTGAGGAGAATGGAAAAGTTGCTGGTGGCCACCGCCTGCAGCGGCGGGATCCCCAAGCTCACCTGCAGGGGCACCAAGATTGTCCCGCCGCCGATACCCAGAAAGCCGGCTAGGATCCCTGCCACCAGGCCGCCGATTGCCAAGGCCAACCCCTCTTCTACCACGATTGCTCAACCTTGCCTCTCCACCAAGCCTTTGCCATCCTCGCCCTCCCCACCCATGACCGGCTGGCAGAAGATACCGCCTGGATGCCGGCGGCAAAGCTAAGACAAAAAGCTCCGGCAGGGTTTGGCCTCCCTCCAGGCGCATCCATCTAAGGCAATCCGCTCCACCTCGGAAGCCAACTTCAAGGCCTTCAGGGCCTGCTCCCCGCCCACCGACGGCTGATTGCCCCCCCGCACACAGTTAATAAAGTGCTCCAGCTCGGCGTGGAGCTTGTCAATGGGGTCGATGTGAACCTTCTCGATGAGGCAATCCCGCTGGTAGGATCCCTGGCCGTAGTCGCTGCTGCTGCCGCCTCCCTGGCGGTAGATGGAGATCTCGTTGTGCAGAAAGTCGGCCTCCACGAGGGCATTTTTGCAGTGGACGGCAATTTTGCGCACCTTGCGGTGGGTAACCTTGCTGGCCGTGAGGGTGGCGATGGCGCCGTTGGCAAAGGTGAGGGTGGCAGTGACGTAGTCCAGGTAGCCCAGCTTGGAGGCGCGGTTGCCGCTGGCGGTAATTTGGGTTACTGGGGAAGGGATCAGCTCCAGCAACAGGTCGATGTCGTGGATCATCAGGTCAAACACCACCGACACGTCGCTGGCGCGGTCGGAATAAGGGCTAAGGCGATGGGCCTCAAAGGCCAAGGGTTCCTCGCGCTGCAAAACTTGCCCCAGCCTTTGAAAAACAGGGCTGAAGCGCTCGATGTGCCCCACCTGCAAAATGCAATTGCAATCGGCGGCGCGGTTGACCAGGGATTCTGCCTCGCCAATGCTGGCGGCAATGGGCTTTTCGATCAGCACATGAACCCCCGCCTCTAGGCAGGCGATGCCCACCTCGTGGTGCAAAACCGTCGGCACAGCGATGGCCACTGCCGCTACGTGGGGCAGGAGGTCGCGGTAATCTTCGTAGAAGTGAACGCGGTGGCGGCTGGCCACATCCAAGCCTCGCTCCACATTGATATCGGCTACCCCTACAACCTGCACATCCTTCATCAGGCTGAAGACGCGGGTGTGGTGCTGGCCCATGTTGCCAACCCCAATCACGCCGACGGGGACAGGCTGCCCTGTGTAGGCCGGTGGACGGCGGGGAGAGTTGGCAGGACTCGGGCAGGATCGGGCCATAGGTTTCCACTACCTCCACCACAGGGTTTTCGCAAGCCACACCCCGTTTTCCAGCAACGGAGCGCAGCTTTTTCCCCAAACAAACTGCACAAAGCTTACCATGCCTTCCTCAAATCCAGTTCAGCCCAGGAATCGGCGGCAGGCGCAGGGGTGCTCGCTCACAGGCCTGGGGGCTAAAGCAAAAGAGCGGGGTCGGCGTGGGGCGAAACCACATGCGGGCATAGAACCCACTGGGGCTAAGGGGGAGGCCAAACCAAATCGGGAAAAAGAAGACAAAAGACGCCAAAACCAAGCCCACCGCCGTGATGCTCGCCCTGCGCCAGAAGCGACGGGAGTGCCGCCAGCCCAGCAGCACCAGCCAGGCCAGGGCCAGCGTGCTAAAGGCCAGAGCACTCATGTAGTGGTAGATGAAAACGCAGCGGCTAACGATAAACCAGGGCAGGTAGTTGGCTGCATAGCCAATTAGGATAAAGGCTTCCAGGCCGTGGAAGCGCCGGATCCCGCGCCAGACCAGTACCAAGATGGATCCCGTCCCCAGCCACCACAGCCAGGGATTGCCTAGGCCATGGACGACTCGCCACAGATCGCCCTGGGTGCTGAAGTAGTAGCCCACCGGGCGGCCCATAATCGGCCAAGACCAGGCCCCTGCCGAGGCCAAGGGGGTAGTCAGCCAAGGGCGCAGCGCCGGGAACCAGGCCACCAGGGAGCGCAAGCTGGTGGAGCAATAGGGGTGAACAGGGGTGTTTTCATCCACCACGAGATCGGCATGGAGGTGCCCGCTGTAAACGGATTGGTTGATGAGCACCAGGGATCGAAAGTAGTTCTGGATCCCCGTCCAGCTCCAATCCAGGGTTAGCCCCTGCTGCGGGTTAAGCTGCAGGTGGGGGATCCACTGGATGGCATAAAAGGCCAGGGGGGCGAGGACGAAGCAGAAGACGTAGTGCCACCAGCGCAGGTGGCGGATTGGGATCAAAATGCCCAAGCGGGGGATCCACTGCGGGCGCAGCCAGACCACCCCCCAGACGAGGATCCCCAGCAGGGCAAACATGAAGGCAAACCAGAGGCCATTCCACTTTACCGAAGCCGCCGCCCCCAGCAGGATCCCGGAGCCAGTGAGGTGGAGAGTCCGCTGCCAGCCACGGCGTTCTAGCCCGCTCAGGAGCAAAATCGAGGCCGCCAGGCCAAAGGCCACCAAATACACGTTAATCAGGCCAAAGCGAGACTCCACCAGAAACAGCCCGTCGGTTAGGAGCAGCACCCCGCTCAAGAGGGCAAAGCCCACGTGGTAAGTAAGGCGATAGGCCAAGCCGGTGAGCAAAAGCGGAATTAAGGATCCACACAGGGCGGTGGCCAAGCGAAAGCCCCACTCGTTGCGGCCAAAGAGTTGGATGCTGAGGGCGATGAAGTACTTCCCCAGAGGCGGATGCACGTCGTAGAAGGGTTTGCCGTCGAGGTAATTTTGGGCAAACTCAGGAAAATACACCTCGTCAAACACTGGAGCCGGCAACTCGGCCAGACGCCAGAGGCGTAGCCCTAGGCTTACCAGAAAGATAGCGAGCGCCCCCCCCAGCAGCCAGCGGCGGTCTCCCGCTGGCCCAATCGCAGCCGGAGCAGGAGTAGCAGTCTCTGTCTCTGGAGGAAAGTTGCCAGCCGCTGCCTCAGCGCGGGTGGAGGGAGCTAGGAGCGGGTTGTCCCTTTCCGGCCTTGTGGGTTGGGGAGGGTGGGGTTCAGACGTCATGGGCAGGAGAAGTCTCCACTAAGACGGCAGCAACGTTCTCAGTGCTACTTTAACCTGCC
>NZ_JANSJA010000071.1:0-12645 GCF_047462335.1 Synechococcus sp. H60.1 | reverse complement strand
AGGAGAAGTCTCCACTAAGACGGCAGCAACGTTCTCAGTGCTACTTTAACCTGCCGCATGCATTAGGCCAGCCCCCAGTTCCCCTAGGTGCAGGGCTAGCCCCGCAGAAAGCGTCTAAGGAGTGGGGCTGGGGGTGGGAATGACCAGCTCCACGGCAGTATCCAGTCGCGAGGGGGGTGGTGGGGCTTCACCTGGGGCCAAATTGAGGTAGGGGGCTAGGGGGTGATTGGCTTTCCAGCGGGATCCGACTTCGGCGGCCATTTGGGTGACTTGGATTTGATAAAGCTGCATTAGCTCGGCAGCGTTGAGGTTGCCCCGCTCCACCTGGTCGCGGCTGGCTTCCGCCAGAACCTCCGCCACGAGGTTGCCCTGCTCGTCAAATCGCCACAGCTCCAGGCGGCTGCGGGAGCGCAGGCTCACCTCCGTCGGCGAGGCGGGGCGGGTGAGGACATCGACGCGGGCAATGACAATGGCCTCCAGGCCCAGGTAATCGAAAAACTGACTCACCGCTTCTGGCTTGCGGCGATCCCACTCGAACAGCTCGTAGATCGGCCAGCCCACCTGGCGCAAAATTGGCTGCAGGCGGCGGTTGTCCAGAGGTACCACCTTCTCGCTGTTGGGGATCAGGCCCAGACGCACCGCCTCCATGGCTAGGCGCTGGCCCAAAAGCTGGGTATGTTCCAGCCCCCCCACCCCCAAAATGCCGAGGCGACGCCGGGGCTGTGGCCGGATGGGCACCTGCAAAACCACATCCACAGGGGTGGTCAGGCCCCCCTGCAGCAGGATCTCCTGTTGCACGGTTTCGTAGTCGGGGTGCCACACAGTCAACATCCAACGTCCGGCAGGAGCCTGGTCGAGCTCAAACGCCCCCCGCTCGTCCGTTTGGATGGGCTGATGGGGGTTCTCCAAGCCCTCCAACTGCACCTGCGCCCCGGCCACCGGCTGCCCCAGGCTGTTGCTTACCTGCCCCACCAGCCGTGCCTGGGATCCCACCTGGTCTCGATGGGGAAACAGCGGTGTGAAGTGGGGAATGGGGGTGACCGGCGCCTGGGCCAGCGCTCCTGGAGTCAGGGCCAGCCAGCCGCAGAGACCTAGGCTGCCTAAGCTAACCTTGCGCCGCAGCGCAGTGAGGGAGAAAAGAGGCATGGCGACATCTGCTAATCGCAGTGGGTTCTGGAGAGACAAAATCCTGCTGCAGGGATCCTTACCCAGCAAAGGGATTGTTGGCCTGCCATTGTTGGATAAAGACCGGCACCATGTTGCGCACCTGCAGCCGAAACAGGCCCGCCGCCGCATCTTCAAACAGCGGCTCCCCGCCCACATCATCCTGCCCATAGGCCTCGTAGTAGCGAGCCCGATCCCCCGGCCGATCCCGCTGCAGGTCCACCACCACCACTACCCCGCGGCTGCGCAACTGGTTGGGGGTGAAATTGGGGATCTCCACAGGGATTGCCGGCGCTAGGAAGCGCAAGGCCGTATTCAGCAGCGGGCTGCCCTGGCGGTTGTAATCGCGGGAGATTTGCAGGTGGGTCAAGAGGATGTAGCGCAATCCCAGGGCATTGCCGATGGCCTTCAGCTTGTCCAAGTCGGCGGTATAGCGCTCATCCCGATCCAAGAGCGTCAGATCCTGGACGAGAGCCAGAAGCGGCTCAAAGCGGGGATCCGGCCCCAAAGGCCCCTTCAAGAGCAGTACCGGTCGCTGCGGCTGCAACTCCTTCAGGGCCAGGCTGAGGTGGCGGGCCAGCTCATCCGAGTAAACCGGCTCATCCGGCAAAAGGCCGATGCCCTCCGGCTGCCGGGCCGGCTCCCCCGGCGGCAGGCGAATATCTTGGGTGGATACAAAACCGGCCCGCACCTCCACCTGGGTGCTGGTGGGCGGAAACCCCGGCACCTCCACATCCACCAGGTACAGCCCCGCCGGCAACTCCGGCAATACATAGGTGCCGTCGGCGGCGATGCGAACCGTCTGCTGGAGCTGCGTGGCGGTGGCAGCCAGGCGCAAAACCCCGGTCTGGACAGGCTGGCCGGCAATGTCCAGCACCCGCCCCGTCACCACGCCGCGGTTGCCTGCGGAGGCAACTTCCTCCGTCCCCTCCTCGCCAACTTGAGCTTGAAGATCCACATCCACCAGACGCCGCAAAGCCGGGATCCCTGCCGCCACTACCCACAGCTCCCGCTCCCCCAGCCTCACCAAACCCGTTGGCTGCCCCTCCAGCCGCAGCGAGGCGGCCAATCGTCCTGCCTCCAGATCTACGATTTGCAGACGGTCACTGTTGCGGGAGGTTACGTAAGCCCAGCGGCCATCGGGGGAAAGGGCCAGCCGTGTCGGTCGCCAATCCAGGCCAATCCGCTGCAGGGCCTCGCCGCTGCGGCCCAGATCCAGCACCGTCAGATCTTGGCTGCCGGAGTTGAGCACCACTAGGCGCTGCCGTTGGGCATCCAGAGCCATCGCTTCTGGAGTGTTGCCGCCCCGCCAGCGGGCCAACAGCTCGCCATTGTCGGGGTTGACCACCAGCAGGCTAAGGGGATCCTCCCCGGCTAAGCCGATAAACAGGGATCCCCTCTCCGGGTCATAGGCCAAAGCCAAGGGTGGTCCTGGCAGCGGCAAGTTGCGGGCCTGCGGCTGCTCCGATCCCTCCCCTGGGCCGTTTGGAGCGGGGATCACCGCCAAACTTTGGGCAGCGGGCATAGAGGCGAAAACCCGCCCCCTGGCCGGATCCACGGCCATGTCCAAAACCCCCGCTGGTAGCCCGTAAGCCCGGATCAGCCCCCCGGTTAGCAAATCGAGGGCCACCACCCCAGGAGCATTGGGGCCGGAGGCATAGACCACCTGCCGTGCCGCATCCACCCGCACCACGCTGGGGGCAAAGCCCACCGCCACCTGCCACAAGGGATCCCCGCTCGCCCCATCCAGCAGAGCCACTGCCTGCGCTTCCAAAAGTCCCACTGCCAGCCAGCCCCGCTCCGGCACCGCATCGAGGCGATCGGCAGAGCTGGGTAATGGCAAAAGCCAATCTCCCTCTGGCCTCAGTCCGTTCCCGTCCGCCGAGACACTCCCCACAGAAGCAGAAGAGCCTGTTTCAGGCGAAGGGATCCCTTGCCCCAACACGGGGGATCCCAAGGCCAGCACGCCGCTCATCACCGCAACCAGCCATTGCCAGCGCATCGCCTTTTCCGCTCCTCAACCGCGCCTGCTCTCCTTCTTCGCCCAACCAGCATAGCCAACCCCCTCGCCCTTTCCTGGGGGATTCATGTCAGAAAACCCAAACAATTTTTGACAGTCTGCCGCGGCGACCTTAGAATGGATATTCGCTGGTTTCGTCAGGATAAACCATGAAGGTGCGGCCCTCCGTCCGTCGAATCTGCGAAAAGTGCCGAGTCATCCGCCGCCATGGCCGGGTGATGGTGATTTGCCCTTCCAACCCCAAGCACAAGCAGCGGCAGGGGTAGAGGCGCGGATGGAGGGGTGCGGCCAACGGTGGAGAGCCCAGCCAAACGACCCTGCTGCCGCCGCGGAGGGCCTGGCGACCCATCTCTTGGCAAGGAGAGACTCTGGTTTCCTCACCTCAACAGCAATATCTTCCGGGCAAAGCTCCACGCCGCCAGTCTAGGCCTGGGGAGCCAGCTTATCTGAGTTTGTTTGAAAGGTACTACCAACCATGGCACGGATTGCGGGAGTTGACATCCCACGCGACAAGCGAGTCGAGATCGCCCTTACCTACATTTACGGCATTGGGCTGACCCGCTCCCGCCAAATTTTGGCGAAGACCGGCATCAACCCCGATACCCGCACCCGCGACCTTACCGACGCCGAGGTGGCCGCCTTGAGGGCAGTGGTAGAAGGCGAGTACCAGGTGGAGGGAGATCTGCGCCGGCAGGAGGCGATGAACATTAAGCGGCTGATCGACATCGGCACCTATCGGGGCCGCCGCCATCGTCTGAACCTGCCTGTGCGCGGCCAGCGCACCCGCACCAACGCCCGCACCCGCAAGGGGGTCAGGAAGACGGTGGCCGGCAAGAAGAAAGCTCCCGCCAAGAAGTAGTGGCTGGGTCGGCGGGCAGAGTTTCCCACCCTCTCCAAACGGCAAAACGGGATGCAAACAGTTGTTTAAAGGACACACAGGTCATGGCTCGGCAGCAACGGCGCGGACGCAAGGTCAAGAAGAATGTCCCCAACGGGGTGGCCTACATTCAGTCCACCTTCAACAACACCATCGTCACCATTACGGATCCCAATGGCGACGTGGTGTCTTGGGCCTCCGCAGGTTCCACGGGGTTCAAGGGCGCCAAGAAAGGCACCCCCTTTGCGGCCCAAATGGCAGCAGAGAGCGCAGCACGTCAGGCAATGGAGAACGGCATGCGCCAGATTGAAGTGATGGTGAGTGGCCCTGGCGCCGGTCGGGAGACGGCAATTCGCGCTCTGCAGGCTACCGGTCTAGAAATCACCCTGATTCGAGATATCACTCCCATTCCCCACAACGGCTGCCGCCCCCCCAAGCGGCGGCGCGTCTAAAGGGATCCCCAGGGCAGGCCGAGCGCTGGCGGCTGTCTGCTCCAGGTCGGCGACAGGCTTGCCCCACTGCAGGATGTGAGGCATGACCTCCAGTCTTCCAAGTTCTCCAAACGGATATTGAGCCAGACGGACGGGGCTACTCTATGATACAAACCAGCCGAACCCTCCACAATCTGGGCAGCAAAGCCACTTCCAGTGCTGCTTCCTACCAGACCGAGTGCGTCGAATCCCATCAGGAAGCCAATGGCGTTCACTACGGCAAATTTGCCCTGGGGCCACTGGAGCGCGGTCAAGGGATCACGGTGGGCAACGCCTTGCGGCGGGTGTTGCTCTCCAACCTAGAAGGAACGGCAGTAACCGCTGTCCGCATCGCTGGCGTCAGCCACGAGTTTTCCACAGTGCCCGGGGTGCGGGAAGACGTGATGGAGATCCTGCTCAACATGAAGGAGCTGGTGCTACGCTCCAACGCTTCTGACACGCAGGTGGGCCGTTTGGTGGCGCAAGGGCCGGGGGAGGTGACCGCCGAGAAGCTGCAACTGCCCAGCGAAGTGGAAGTGATCAACCCCCGCCACCACATTGCCACCTTGGCGGAAGGGGCGATCCTGGAAATGGAGTTCATGATTGGCCGCGGACGCGGCTACCGTGCCGTCGACTACTCCGATAGAAAATCGATGGCCATTGATTTTCTCCAGATCGACTCCGTCTTCATGCCGGTGCGCAAGGTGAACTATACGGTGGAAGCAGCCCGGGTCGGCCAATCCCTGGAAAAAGATCGTCTAATATTGGAGATCTGGACCAACGGCAGCCTCACCCCCCAGGAGGCCCTCAGCCAGGCGGCCCGCATTTTGGTGGGCCTGTTCTCGCCGCTGCAGGAGGTCAGCTTTGACACCCCGCCAGAGCCCCGGCAAGCGGAGGACAATCAGAAGAACCAGATCCCCATCGAGGAGCTGCAGCTATCGGTACGCGCCTACAACTGCCTGAAGCGCGCTCAAATCAATACGGTGGCCGATCTGTTGGTCTACACCGAGGAGGATCTGCTGGAGATCAAAAACTTCGGCCAGAAATCTGCTGAAGAGGTGATCCAGGCCCTCAAGAATCGCTTTGGCCTAACGCTGCCCCGCGCCCGCGAAAAGGGCAAAGCCTAGAGACCCAAACAACCCTCCAAGGTGCTTCGCGCCGCTGGCGTCACCGCAAAACTCAGTCAGGATCCCCGAAGAGCCTAGGATAGAGGTTACCATGCGTCACCGCCGTCGTACCCCCCACCTCAACAAGCCCGCCGACCAGCGCAAGGCCCTGCTGCGGGCGCTGACCACGGCCCTGCTGCGGGAAGGGCGGATCACCACCACCAAGGCCCGCGCCAAGGCCATTCGCGCCACCACTGAGAAAATGATTACCCTCGCCAAAGAGGGATCCCTGGCGGCGCGGCGACAGGCCCTGGCCTACATCTACGACAAGGAGCTGGTGCGCTCCCTGTTTGAGCAAGCGCCGGAGCGCTACCGCGATCGGCCTGGGGGCTACACCCGCATCCTGCGCACGGTGCGTCGGCGGGGCGACGGGGCAGAAATGGCGGTCATCGAGTTGGTGTAGGCCCCCATGCAGAGCCGTCGCATTGCCCTGAAAATTCAGTACCTCGGCAGCGGCTTTCGCGGCTGGCAGCGGCAAGCGGGCCACCGCACCGTACAAGGGGTACTGGAGGAGGCGATTGCGTCGCGGGCCGGGCACCCGGTGACCCTCTACGGGGCAGGACGCACCGACACCGGGGTTCATGCTGCTGGCCAGGTGGCCCACTTCGACACCACCTCTGGCATCCCACCCACGGAGTGGGCACGGGTGCTCAACGACTGTCTGCCGGAAGATGTGGTGGTGCTGGCCTCGGCGCCGGTGTCTGACGTTTGGCATGCCCGCTTCTCGGCAAGATCGCGCCGCTACCGCTACCTCATCCTCAATCGAGAGCTGCCGGATGTGTTCTGGCGGCCCTTTAGCTGGCAGGTGCGCTGGCCGTTGCAGGTGGAGCCGATGGCGGAGGCCCTCAACTCTCTTCTGGGTGAGCACAACCTGGAAGCCTTCCGCCGGCGGGGATCCGACCGGCCCCACTCGCGGGTGCAGGTGCAGGAGGTGCTCTGTCAGCGGCTGGGGGATCTGGTGAGCATTGAGGTGCAGGCCAGCGGCTTTCTCTACCGGATGATGCGGCTGCTGGTGGGATCCCTGGAGGTGGTGGGCCGCGGCGAGCTTAGCCCGCAACAATTTGTCCACCTGTGGCAACACAACGACTGGAGCCGGATGCGCACCCGCTACAGCGCCCCTCCGCAAGGGCTGTGCCTGGTGGATGTGGGCTATGCTGTGGATCCCTTTGGCTGCCGCTTCGCTCACTCGCCGCCCTTCTGGGCTTTGTCCATGAAGGGGTTGCCCAAAACCCCCGATTGGTCAGCGGCTTTGTGGGTTTCCTCCCTGGCCTAGGCGTTCTCTTGTCCATTTCATCCTGCGGTTGATGTCATCCTTGGCTGCCATGAACACAACTCCCGTTCCCGCCCCCGAAACTCTAACCCCTCGCTGGTATCTGGTGGACGCTGCCAACCAGCGCCTGGGTCGCTTGGCCGTGGTTGTGGCCAACCTCCTGCGGGGCAAGCACAAGCCCAACTTCACCCCTCACCTGGATACGGGGGACTACGTGATCGTGATCAATGCTGAGAAAGTGGTGGTCACCGGCAAAAAGCGCACCCAAAAGCTCTACCGCCGCCACTCTGGCCGTCCTGGGGGCATGAAAGTCGAGACCTTTGCCCAACTGCAAGCTCGCCTGCCGGAGCGAGTCGTGGAGAAAGCAGTCAAGGGGATGTTGCCCCACACCCGCCTGGGCCGGCGGCAATTTACCAAGCTAAAGGTATACGCCGGGCCCCACCACCCCCATGAGGCCCAGCAACCTCAGGTTTACCCCATCCACACGATTCCAGGAGCCAAAGTATGACTCAAGTAGCCAGTAGCCAACGAGCCGTCTATTGGGGAACCGGACGCCGCAAAACTGCTGTTGCCCGCGTGCGCCTGGTGCCCGGCACCGGCAAACTGATCATCAACGACAGGCCCGGCGACCAATACCTGCAATACCAGGAGGCGCTGCTGGCCAGTGTAAAAGCACCGTTGGAGATCCTCGGCCTAGAGAACTCCTACGACATCTTGGTGCGGGCCCATGGCGGTGGCGTTCACGGCCAGGCCGATGCCATCAAGTTGGGGGTGGCACGCGCCCTCTGCGAGGTGGATCCAGCCAACCGGGGTCCCCTCAAGACAGAGGGCTACCTAAAACGGGATCCGCGCGCCGTGGAACGGAAGAAATACGGCCTGCGCAAAGCCCGCAAGGCTCCCCAGTACTCGAAGCGCTAGGGATCCCTGCCATTGCTTTTTCAAGGTCGATGTTGGTAGACAAGGGTATAAGAGCAGGCCAGAGGAGGAGATTGCCATGCCCAAAAAAGGAATCCACCCGCAGTGGTATCCCGAAGCCAAAGTCATCTGCAACGGCGAAGTGGTGATGACGGTGGGATCCACCAAGCCAGAGCTCAAGGTCGATGTTTGGTCGGGCAACCATCCCTTTTTCACCGGTAGCCAGAAGATCATCGACAGCGAAGGGCGCGTGGAGAAGTTTATGCGCAAGTACGGCATGGGTGGCAAGAAAGCTAAGTAGCCGAGCCTCAATTCAAGTTTCTTGGTCTGCCTTGCTGGGCATTGCTGTGAGTCTTCGCTGACACTGGATCTATGGCCTCTGCTCAACTCATCGAGCAGCTTAAAAACGTTGAAGCCACCTTTCAGGAGCTGACGGTACGTCTGGCCGATCCCGATGTGGCGACGGATCCTGCTGAGCTGCAGCGGATCGCCAAGGCCCGCTCCTCTCTAGAAGCCACCGTCCAGACCTTTCATGAGTGGCAAAAGCTTACTCGCGAGCTGAAGCAGACGGAAGAGCTCCTGCGGGAGGTGGCTTCTGACGACCCGGAGCTGGAGGCAATGGCCAGGGCAGAACTGGAGCAACTGCGCGCCCGCCAAGAACAACTGGAGGAAAAGCTGACCCTGCTGCTGCTGCCCCGGGATCCCAACGACGAAAAAAACATCATGTTGGAAATCCGCGCCGGCACTGGCGGCGAGGAGGCGGCGCTGTGGGCAGCAGATTTGGCCCGCATGTACACCCGCTACGCCGAGAAGATGGGTTGGTCGGTGCGCCTGGCCAGCCTCTCGGAAGGAGAGATGGGAGGCTACAAAGAGGCCATCCTGGAAATCCGCGGCGACCAGGTCTATAGCAAGCTAAAGTTTGAGGCCGGCGTGCACCGGGTGCAGCGGGTGCCCGTGACAGAGGCGCAGGGGCGCGTCCACACCTCGACGGCCACGGTGGCGGTGATGCCGGAGGTGGACGAGGTGGAGGTGGTGATCGACCCCAAAGACATCGAGATCAAGACGGCGCGCTCCGGCGGGGCGGGCGGCCAAAACGTGAACAAGGTGGAAACGGCGGTGGATCTCCTCCACAAGCCCACCGGCATCCGCGTCTTCTGCACCGAGGAGCGATCCCAGTTGCAAAACCGCCAGCGGGCGATGCAGATTTTGCGGGCCAAGCTCTACGAGATGAAGCTGCAGGAGCAACAGGCCTCCATCAGCTCCGCCCGTCGCATGCAGGTGGGAACGGGATCCCGCTCGGAAAAAATTCGCACCTACAACTACAAGGACAACCGCGTCACCGACCACCGCCTCAACCAGAATTTCCTGCTCGAGCCGATTTTGGAAGGGGAGCTGGACGAGTTAATCCAAGCTTGTATTGGCCTATACCAAAAAGAGCTGCTGGCGGAGCTATCTTAGGTGGAGATGGGATCCCTTCCTGCTGCCGACCTGGCGGTAGAATGAATACCCATGTCGAGTGACCTAAGGAATCCTCCCCATGCTGGCTGAGTACCGCCAACATGTTGCTGCCCGCGCGGCCCAAGGGATCCCGCCGCTGCCCTTGAACGCTGCCCAGACCAGCCAGGTGTGCGAGCTGCTCAAGGATCCCCCTGCCGGTGAGGAAGCTTTTTTGTTGCATTTGCTTACAGAGCGGGTACCGCCGGGGGTGGACGAAGCGGCCTATGTGAAAGCGGGCTTTTTGGCGGCTGTGGCCAAGGAGGAGGTGCGCTCGCCTCTGATTACCCCCCTGCGGGCGGTGGAGCTCTTGGGCACGATGCTGGGGGGCTATAACGTCCAGGTGCTGGTAGAGCTGCTGCAGGATAGGCGGCAGGAGATCGCGGCAGCAGCGGCCCGCGCCCTTAGCCACACGCTGCTGGTTTTCGATGCCTTCCACGACGTGCTGGAACTCAGCCAAGCGGGCAACGCCTATGCGCGGCAGGTGATCGAGTCCTGGGCCGCCGGGGAGTGGTTTACTGCCAGGCCGCCCCTGGCCGAGGCCATCACCGTAACGGTGTTCAAAATTGCTGGCGAGATCAACACCGACGACCTTTCCCCCGCCGCCCACGCCACCACCCGCCCAGACATCCCTCTGCACGCCCAGAGCATGCTGGAGGCGCGCGCACCGGGAGCGATAGCAACCATTGCTGAGCTGAAGCGCCGCGGCTATCCCGTGGCCTTTGTGGGGGATGTGGTGGGCACGGGATCCTCCCGCAAGTCCGCCCTCAACTCCCTGCTCTGGCACATTGGCCACGACATTCCCTATGTGCCCAACAAGCGGGCCGGCGGGGTGATTCTGGGGGGCACGATCGCGCCCATTTTCTTCAACACCGCCGAAGATGCTGGCGCCCTGCCCATCCAGTGCGAGGTCTCACGGCTGGAGACGGGCATGGTGGTGACAATCTACCCCTACGAAGGTGTCATCCGTTCTGAGGATGGCCAAGTCCTCTCCACCTTCTCCCTGCGGCCTGTGACCCTGGCGGACGAGGTGCGGGCGGGGGGCCGCATTCCCCTCTTGATTGGCCGGGCCCTTACTGACAAAACCCGCCAAGCCCTGGGGCTGGGTCCTTCCCCCCTGTTCATTCGCCCCACCCCGCCCGCCGACACCGGCAAAGGCTATACCCTGGCCCAGAAAATTGTCGGCAAGGCCTGTGGGCTGCCGGGGGTGCGCCCAGGTACCAGTTGCGAGCCGCTGATTACCACGGTGGGATCCCAGGACACCACCGGGCCCATGACCCGCGACGAGCTGAAGGAGCTGGCCTGCCTGGGGTTTAGTGCCGACCTGGTGCTGCAGAGCTTCTGCCACACCGCCGCCTACCCCAAGCCGGTGGACATCCAGATCCACAAAGAGCTGCCCGACTTCTTTGCCTCGCGGGGGGGCGTTGTCCTGCGGCCGGGCGACGGCATCATCCACTCCTGGCTTAACCGCATGCTACTGCCGGATACCGTCGGCACCGGGGGCGACTCCCACACCCGCTTTCCTTTGGGCATCTCCTTCCCGGCGGGATCGGGGTTGGTGGCCTTTGCCGCCGCCATGGGGGTGATGCCCCTCAATATGCCGGAGTCGGTGCTGGTGCGCTTCCGGGGGGAATTGCAGCCCGGGATCACCCTGCGGGACATCGTCCACGCCATCCCCTACGTGGCCATCCAGCGGGGGCTGCTCACCGTCGAGAAGCAGGGCAAGAAAAACGTCTTTGCCGGGCGAATTATGGAGATCGAGGGCCTGCCCCATCTCAAGGTGGAGCAAGCCTTTGAGTTGACCGACGCCTCAGCAGAGCGGAACTGCGCCGCCTGCACCATTAAGCTCAGCGTCGAGACGGTTGCCGAGTACCTGCGCTCCAACGTGGTGCTGTTGAAAAACATGATTGCCCGCGGCTATCAGGATGCGAGAACCCTGCTGCGGCGCATCGCCAAGATGGAGGCCTGGCTGGCCAACCCCACCCTGATGGAGGCGGATCCCGACGCCGAATACGCTGCCGTGATCGAGATTGACCTCAGCACCATCACCGAGCCCATTGTCTGTGCCCCCAACGATCCCGACAAGGTGATGACCCTAAGCGAAGTCCACGCCCAGCACGCGGCGGGCAACCCCGACACACCCATCCAAATTGACGAGGTGTTTATTGGCTCCTGCATGACCAACATTGGCCACTACCGGGCTGCCGCCAAGATTTTGGAAGGGCAAGGTCGGGCCAAGGTACGCCAATTTTGGATCTGCCCACCCACCCGCATGGACGAGGCGCAACTGCGCGCCGAAGGGGTGTACGGCACCTTTGCCGCTGCCGGGGCGAGGACGGAGATGCCCGGATGCAGCCTGTGCATGGGCAACCAGGCCCGCGTGGCAGATGGGGCCACCGTCATGTCCACCTCCACCCGCAACTTCAACAACCGCATGGGCAAGGACGCGCGGGTCTATCTGGGATCCGCCGAGCTGGCTGCCGCCTGCGCCCTCTTGGGGCGGATCCCTACTCCTGAGGAATATCGCGAGATCGTCGCCACCAAGATCCAGCCCTTTGCCGGCGAGCTGTACCGCTACCTCAACTTCCACGAGATCCCTGGCTTTGAGGACGAAGGGCGGGTCATCCCGCGCGAGCAAATGCCCAAGCTGGAGGAAGTCCTCGGGAGCCGTTCCTAAAGGGGCCACCCTGATACCATGGCAGGGTGGTTGCGCTAGCCCTGGAGCAATCCCAATGGCCCTGAATCGAAAACTCATCCGCCAGATCCACCGCGCCCTGGCCCCCATCCTGGCCTTGCCCTTGGTGGTGACGGTGGTGACGGGATCCCTCTATCAAATTGCCCGCCTCAACGACAACTTCGACTACTACTGGCTGATCCAAATCCACAAAGGGCAATGGGGGCCTCTGGATCTGCAGGCCGTTTACCCCTTCTTAAACGGATTGGGGCTGTTGGTGATGGTGGCTACCGGCCTGAGTTTGTGGTTGCAAACGAGATCCCATCGCCCCCCCAAGCACACCGATTCCTGAGAGCTTTCTCCTGTTCCTTGGGTGAGAAAATACCCCAACCGATTTCCGGAAAACTCGACATCTTGAGCCAGCTAGACAGCTTATTCTAATGTACAGAGGCTATGCTAAAGCCTCGTGAGTAAAGCTTAAAGAGAAGCTAACCAAAAGTTAACCAAAATCCGCTCAGGAGGTGGATAGATATGGCTCTTGTTCGCTGGGATCCCTTCCGGGAAATTGACGAAATTCAACGGGAAATGAACCGGA
>NZ_JANSJA010000070.1:0-15300 GCF_047462335.1 Synechococcus sp. H60.1 | reverse complement strand
CGGGAAGGGAAGCATTTTCGTTGTGTGAACCCGGCCTGTGGCTGGGAAGGGGATGCAGATTTGAACGGTGCCAACGTCATTGCGCTTTTGGGGGTCGCTGTAAACCGGCCTAGAGGCCCGTGGTTGGCTTGCCAACTACAGGGCTACAGAAAACCCGCTCCGTACCGCTTAGCGGTCGGAGCCGGGTAGTTTACGTCTGCCGCGACAAGAGTCTACCTCTCCTAGCGGGCGCTCTCGTTTTTGGGGCTGACAGCGTTGAGAGCTAGCATCATCCACTCGGAAAATTCATCGCGGCGGAAAACCTGAGGGCAAGAGCGCGGGCCAAAACGCAGCAGGCTGGGCATGCCGTACTCCTTGAGGCGGTTCTGCAGCCAGGTGCCAACGCCAGTTTTGCCATCATTGGGCATTTCGGTTTGGAAGTCGCTGTACATCAGCAACAACTGGCTGCGAGATTGGAGCACAGCATTCTCTTGGATCAACTTCGGCAGAGAGAGGCTGGCGGCTGAGTTAGCTCCTTTAATACCTTTGGCCGATTCACGGCGACGGCTGCGGGAGCGGGAGTTAGCACTTTCGCGGTTCTTACGGGCTTTCGGTTCAATGGTCATAGAATCTCCTAGACGACTGAGTGGTTCCGCAAAAGGGGTAAAAGCCGGAACTCGCAGGCTGGGGACAGAGCCCGCCGAGGAAGGTAGCTCGATGAGTAGTCCAATGCTGGGCAACCGCTGAGAAGAGGGACACACGCTCTCAGTTAAGCAAAGGGAGAACTCCGCCAGCTTGCCACAAAAGCTCGAGGTTCCTTGCCTGCGGCAGCAATCTACAGCGCGTCGAGTTCCTGGCCGTCCATCCGAGACTTGTCTTCGTCTTCCCTGCCGGAGGTTAGTTTGGTTACCACAGATCCGCAGGGTAAAGGATCCCAGATGCTACCTTTTATATTGGCCTAAAACTGAACAGATGGACACTCTCTGGTCGAGAACAAATTTAGGTCTGAAGGTTTTGTCGCCCGTTGCGGATCACCCGCAGCGACTCCAACAGCCGCAACTCTAGGTCTTGCAAAACCTGATCCACGTAACGATGGGCCTCCCGCTGGAGACGCTCCGACTCCTGGAGCGTCTGTCGCCGCACCTCCTCGCTCTGTTGGTAGGTTTGCCGCAGCAACTGTTCTGCCTGCGCTTGAGCCTGGCGTACGATGGTCGATTCGCTAACGAGCTGCTCGGCGCGGCGCTGGGCCATGGCCACGATCTCCTGGGCGTAGCGATGGGCCTCGGCCAAAATTTGATCCCGCTGGCGCAGCACCTCCTCGGCTTCCTCCAAGGCCGTGGGCAGGTTGAGGCGGATGAAGTCCAACTGCTCCAGAATGCTCTCTTCGTCGATAAGGGTGCGAGACCAGAACAGACGAGGACTGCTGAGAATGGCTGCCTCCAGTTGATCCAAAGCTTCCTGGACGCGCATCAGCGCCAGGGTCTGTTCCCCAGGCAGGTCACCGGCGCGATTGGGGGCATCGGGGGGCAATTCTCGCATCAGGCCAGAGGGTGGGTGGCTGTGCTGAGCTGAGCAGGCAGGATAACGCCTACCATATCAGGTTCTCACCGTCTTGAGCCTGGGCGGCTTCCCCCTGGTTCCCAGCCCTCTTCAGCCGGGGGACAGAGACCAACATCTGTGGCAGACTGAGGGGAAGTTGTTGGATTGCGATCTGCCCATGCCACAGCCGCAGACTCCCCGTCGACTGGAAGACCAATTTGTGGAGAATGTCTCCCGCTACCCTACCTATTTCATTACCGTCTTGCTGGGGGGGATCTGGGCCGGCTTACAGCCTTTTGTTAAGCTGTACCGCAAAAGCCCGACGTCGGCAGCCCTGGTTGTGCTGGGATCCCTGGCTCTACTGTTGTTTATTTACTTCACGCTGCGGGGGATGACGGGGAACACTTTCTTGCCGGAATGGATGTTGCGCTGGGGCCATTGGGGATGAGCGAAGCTGTCCAGTGGACACCGGAGGCAGGGGTGCGCCTCAAGAAAATTCCCTTTTTTGTCCGCCCAGCCGCCCCTGAGAAGAAAGTGCTCTGCACTGCTCATGGGAACGAGAAGTTTGAGAAATCCGCGATCCAAGAGATCAGGGCGGCGGTTTATGAGCAGGCGAGGCAAAAATTTGGCTCCTGAGGGATCCCCCTTCCTGGCCGTAGCAGAGAGATTGGGTTTGTCGCTAGCTTGGTAGAGGCGTTCTCCTCTGTTTTTTGCAACTCATGGCAGATTGGATCCTGTTGGCACTGGTGGGTTCGACAACCTACCTGCTGCTGCAAAAAAGTGTGGCCCGCCTCTCCAAGGTGCCCTGGCGGATCCTGTGGCTGGTGATGATGATGCCCCCTTTGATCTGGGTGCTGGGGCGTCAGGTGTTTCAGTACGAAATGCCCCCCTTGCTCATGTTGGGGCTATTTCTGGCCTCCTATTTTACCAGCATGACTTTGGTGCGCCGGGGGCGCCTCCGACCCCCCACGGCGGGCTCTCAACCTGGGGCGGAAAACACCTCGCCGGTTGTGGGATCGGATCGCGAGTCTTTGCCGGAAGCAGAGGAAGAAGAGGAGGACAGTGCTGCAGATCCAGTCTCGGCGGCTATTGCCCACACCCCCATCTCGGAGGTGCCGCGGGAAAAGCTCAACCACTGCTTCCCCTGGAATGTTTTTTATTTGCAAAGCGTAGAATACCGTCCCCAGGCGATTATCTGCCGGGGCAATTTGCGGGCGGATCCCACGGAAGCCTATGAGCGGGTGCAGCGCAATGTCGAAAACACTTTCGGCAAACGCTTCTTGGTGGTGCTTCAGGAGGGGTTTGCCGGCAAGCCTTTTTTTGCCCTGGTGCCCAACCCAGCGGCGCGGCGCTCCCTAACCCGTCAGGAAGAATGGCCTCTGCTGGCGCTGGGGCTACTGCTGTTTACCTTTTGGACAACTCTAACTGCCGGCGCCCAGGCGGCTGGGGTCAGCCCTGATCGGTTGCTGCATCTGCCCTCGCTGCTACAAGGGCTGCCCTATGCAGTGGGGATCCTGGCCATTCTGGGATCCCATGAGGGGATCCGCTACTGGGTGGCTCGCCGCCACGGCATCAAAACCTCGCTCCCCTATTTCATTCCGGTGCCTTTTGTTTTGGGAACTTTTGGGGCCTTCATTGAGCTGAAAGAACCGGTGCCCAACCGCAAGGTGCTGTTTGACATTGCCGTTGCCGGGCCGCTGGCAGGCAGCCTCGTTGCTTTGGCAATGTTGCTCCTGGGGCTAGCCTTTTCGACGCCTGCGGATCCTCCGGCAGTGCCAGAGGGGCAGCCGACCCCGATTAGCTTCCATCGCATCGATCCACGCCTATCGGTGCTGCTAGCAATCCTGGCGCGTATGGTGCTGGGGGATCAATTGCAGCCGGGCCAGGTGATCGATCTGCACCCCTTAGCCTTTGCCGGCTGGCTGGGTCTGGTGGTGGTTGCCTTTAACCTGGTGCCGGTGGGCCAACTGGATGGGGGCCATCTTGTCCACGCTGTCTATGGCCAGCAGATGGGGGCCAATGTGGGGCGAGTAACTCGCTGGCTGGTGCTGCTGCTGGCCTTGACGGTGCAGCCCTGGCTGTTATTGTGGGCGCTGCTGCTGTTTGTTATCTCCAGTGCCGACGAGCCGGCCCTCAACGACGTCACTGAGCTGGATGAGGGGCGGGAGCTGCTGGGGCTGGGGATGCTGACGTTGCTGGTGTTGATCCTGCTGCCGGTGCCACCCTTTTTGCAAACTTGGTTGGGCTTGGCCTAGTTCGGGGTAGGATCCAAACCACGCCTAACCAGCTCAGCCCTAGCCATGCCAGCAGGTTTAATTGTCCAGAAGTACGGCGGCACCTCCGTCGGCTCCATCGAGCGCATCCAAGCCGTGGCCCAGCGGGTGGCCCACACGGTGGATCAGGGCCAGCGGGTGGTGGTGGTGGTCTCAGCGATGGGGGAGGAAACCGATCGCCTAGTGGAACTGGGGGAACAGATCCTCCAGGGATCCCCGACCACGCCGGCCCAGTTGCGGGAGTGGGACATGCTTCTTTCCACCGGCGAGCAGGTAAGCATTGCCCTGCTGGCCTTGGCGTTGCAGCGCTTGGGCTGCCCTGCCGTTTCGCTGACGGCGACCCAGGTGGGCATTGTCACCACCCGGGATCACGGGCGGGCCCGCATCCTGCACATCCACACCGACCGCCTCTGGCAGCACTTGGAGCGGGGAGAGGTGGTGGTGGTGGCCGGCTTTCAGGGCATCACCAGCCCGGCGGAGCTGGAGATCACCACCCTGGGGCGGGGGGGATCCGACACCACGGCGGTGGCCTTGGCGGTGGCTTTGGGAGCAGAGCTGTGTGAGATCTACACCGATGTGCCGGGGATCTTCACCACCGACCCGCGCAAGGTACCCGAGGCCAGGCTGTTGCCAGAGATTACCGCCGACGAGATGCTGGAGCTGGCCAGCCTGGGAGCGCAGGTGCTCCACCCCCGCTCGGTGGAGATTGCCCGCAACTACGGCGTCAAGCTGCGGGTGCGCTCCAGCCTGGAGCCCTTGCAGGCGGGATCCGAGGGCACCCTCATTCTTTCTCCTCCTCCCCGTCCTCGCCCCGCCGATAGCAGCATTGAGCTGGGCCGGGCAGTGGATACGGTGGAGCTGGATTGGGATCAGGCCAAGGTGGTGTTGGTGGGAGTGCCGGATCGTCCGGGCATTGCCGCCCAACTGTTCCAGGAAATTGCGGCAGCCGGGATCAACGTCGATTTAATCCTGCAGTCGCTCCACCTCAGTGCAGCCGAGGGATCCCCTACCAACGACATTGCCTTTACCGTCAGCCGGGCGCAGGCAGCCCAGGCGGCAGCCGTGGCGCGGCAGGTGGGCCAGGAGCTGGGGTGTAGGGAAGTCCTCGTCGAGGAGGCGGTGGCCAAGGTCAGCATTGCCGGGGTGGGGATGATGGGTCGCCCGGGCATTGCCGCCGAGATGTTTCGAGTGCTGGCGGAAGCCGGGATCAATCTCCAGATGATCTCCATGTCGGAGATCAAGGTGAGCTGTGTGGTGGCTGCCGAGCGGGCTGGGGAGGCCGCCCTGGCGCTGGGGGAGGCGTTTCAGGTGATTCCCCATTTGCATCGGGTCACGGCAGCCCCTGGCCGGGATCCCCTCCCCAGCGACCACCCGGTGCGGGGCGTTGCCCTGGATCTGAAGCAGTCGCGGCTGGGCATCCGCAAGGTGCCGGATCGTCCGGGGACGGCTGCCCATCTGTTCGGACGCCTGGCCGAGGCCGGGATTATCGTGGACACCATCATCCAAAGCCAGCGGGGCTACCACAACGGCATCCCCAGTAACGACATCGCCTTTACGGTGCCTCAGGATCAGGCCAGGGCGGCCGAGGCCGTGTGCCGGCAGGTGGCCGAGGAACTGCAGGCGGCGGGGGTCGAAGCCGACCACGACATCGCTAAGGTGAGCATCGTCGGTGCCGGGATGGAAATTTATCCCGGCGTGGCGGCGCACTTTTTTGCTGCCTTGGCCGACGCCGGGATCAACATCGAGATGATCGCCACCTCGGAGATCAAGGTAAGCTGCGTAGTGCGACAGGAGCAGGGAATCCACGCTCTGCAAGCTGCCCACCGCGCCTTTGAACTCGACCGAGCCTAGTCGGCTTTGGCTGCCAACAGCAGGGGGAAGTGGTGGGCGTTGGGGGCGTGCATGGCCTGGATCCCCAGGTTGGCGCGGTTGACCAGGTCGGCGTAGGTGGGGATGAACCGGCCCTGGCCGTCCAGGATGGACTGGTTGAAGTTAAAGCCGTTGAGGTTAAAGGCCATCATCCCAATGCCAATGGCTGCCGCCCAAATCCCTACGGTCGGCAGGGCCGCCATCCAGAAGTGAACGGAGCGGCTGTTGCGCCAGCCAAGGCCGGGGATCCCCAGCCGCCCCAAAAAGGCATAGTGGCCGGCCAGGAAGTTGTAGGTGACTTCTTCTTGGCCGAAGCGGTAGCCGGCATTGGCCGACTCCTCTTCCGAAGTCTCCCGGATCAGGCTAGACATCACTAGGGAGCCGTGTAGAGACGCCAGCAGGGCGCCGCCAAACACCCCGGCTACCCCCAGCCAACTGGTGGGGTGCATCAAGATGTTGTGTTCCGCCTGGAAGGCCAGCATGAAGTGGAAGGTGCCGGCAATCCCCAGCGGCAGCCCTTCCGAGAAGCTGCCCTGGCCAATGGGGTAGACCAAGAGCACCGCTGTAGCGGCAGCCGCCGGCGCAGAAAAGGCCACCGCAATCCAGGGGCGCATGCCCAGCCGGTAGCTCAACTCCCACTGCCGGCCAAGGTAGCACCACACCCCAAGGAGAAAGTGGAGCACGATGAGCTGGTAGGGGCCGCCGTTGTAGAGCCACTCATCCAAAGAGGCGGCTTCCCAGATGGGGTAAAAGTGCAGGGCAATGGCGGCTGAGGTGGGCACCACCGCTGCAGAAATGAGGTTGTTGCCCCCCAACAAAGAGCCAATCACCGGCTCGCGGATCCCGTCCATATCGACCGGCGGCGCGGCAATGAAGGCAATTACAAAACAAAAGGCTGCCGCCAAAAACGTTGGGATCATCAATACACCAAACCAGCCAATGTAAAGCCGGTTTTCGGTGCTGGTGATCCACTGACAAAAACTTTCCCAACTCCACAGCCGCCGCGCAGCAGCGGAGCGACGAATGACCGTACTCATAGGCCAACTCCTAGAAAATTTCAGCAAAGCCATCTCCCCCCTGCCTTTGCCGAACCGATCTCAGGAGCCCCTTCGACAAGGCCTAGGGGAGCTTTCTTCCAAACTAGACAGTTTTCGGGATGCCGACAGGGATCTCTAACGTGTGCAGCCAGAATGTGAAACAAGTTGATGTATCGATACAAATAGGCAAATCAGTGTTGCAATTTTGATGCCTTGGTCTCGGCTTTTCCTGGGCAGCCAAGGCCACTTTCTCCAGCCGAGAACTTCAGAATTTCTTAAGGTGAAGGTTTTAAGAATTTCTTCAGAAAGGTAACCCAAGAAGACTGAGATCTATCGTCCAATTTCGGCGTGAAACTCCTGCAGGGACTTCACCTGCAGGGATCCCGACTGCAGGGCCCGGATGGCGGCGGCAGTGGCTTTGGCCCCGGCCAGGGTAGTAACCAAGGGGATCTTGTAGGCCAAGGCAGTGCGCCGGATCTTCCGCCCATCCTGTTGAGCTTCGCTGCCGGAAGGGGTATTGACAATAAGCTGAATCTGGTGATTTTTGATGGCGTCGATGACGTGGGGCCGGCCCTCGTGCAGCTTGAGCACCTTCTCGACAGGGATCCCGTGTTGGGCCAGAACTTTTTGCGTGCCGGCAGTGGCCAGCAGACGAAAGCCCAGCTTGACAAACTCTTGAGCCACCGGGATCACGGCCTGCTTGTCGCGATCGCTGACGCTGATGAATACCGTGCCCCCTAGGGGCAGGTTCTGGCCGGCAGCCAGTTGCGCCTTGGCAAAGGCACGGCCAAAGTCGGTGTCAATCCCCATCACCTCGCCGGTGGAGCGCATCTCCGGCCCCAGCAGCGTGTCGGTACCAGGAAACTTGTGAAACGGCAGCACCGCCTCCTTGACAGCCACGTAGGGTGGGATCACCTCCTGGGTAAAGCCCAGCTCCGCCAGGGTTTTGCCGCTCATCACCTGGGCGGCATAATCGGCCAGAGGGTGGCCAATGGCCTTGCTGACAAATGGTACGGTGCGGGAAGCGCGCGGGTTGGCCTCCAGGACGTAGACCTGCTCCTTCTGGACGGCGTATTGCACGTTAATAAGCCCCACCACCTTGAGAGCTTGGGCCAGCTTCACCGTCCAGTCGCGAATCACCTGCAGCACCTCGGGGCTGAGGGTGCGGCTGGGCAAGACGCAGGCGGAATCCCCCGAGTGGATCCCGGCCTGCTCGATGTGCTCTAGGATCCCGCCAATGGTTACAGCCCCGGTGCGGTCGGCAATGGCATCTACGTCCACCTCCACCGCGTCCTCCAAAAACTGATCCACCAGCACGGGACGGTCGGGATCCACCGCCACCGCCAGTTGCATGTAGCGCTGCAGGTCTTGATCCGAATAGACAATCTCCATGGCCCGTCCCCCCAGCACATAGCTGGGCCGCACCACCACCGGGTAGCCGATGCGGCGGGCAATTTCCAGGCTTTCTTCCACGCTGCGGGCAATGCCGTTGGCCGGTTGGCGAATATCCAGCTCCCGCAAGATGCGCTCGAAGCGCCCGCGATCCTCGGCTATGTCGATGGAGTCGGGGGAAGTGCCCCAGATGGGTGCCTGGGCTGCTGCCAGCCCCTGGGCCAGTTTCAGGGGGGTTTGGCCGCCAAACTGCACGATCAGGCCCACCGGCTGCTCAGCTTCGACCAGGTTCATCACCTCTTCGTGAGTGAGGGGCTCAAAGTAGAGGCGATCGGCGGTGTCATAGTCGGTGGAAACCGTCTCGGGGTTGGAGTTGACCATGATGGTCTCATATCCGAGGCGGCTGAGGGCAAAGGCAGCATGGCAGCAGCAGTAGTCGAACTCGATCCCTTGGCCGATGCGGTTGGGGCCGCCCCCCAGGATCATCACCTTCGGCTTGGCGGTGGGGAAGGTCTCGGATTCGCTCTCGTAGGTGGAGTACTGGTAGGGGGTGGTCGCCTCGAACTCGGCAGCGCAGGTGTCCACCGTCTTGTAGGTGGGGATCACCCCCAGTTGCTTACGGCGATCCCGCACCTGAGCTTCGCTGGAGCCGGTCAGGTGGGCAATTTGTCGGTCGCTGAAGCCCATTTGCTTGAGGTGGCGCAGATCCTCAGCACTCAGGGATCCCAGCTCCCGCCCCTTGAGGGCTTGTTCCACTTCCACCAGCTCCTGCAGCTTGTCGATAAACCAGGGATCAATGTGGGTGAGCTGGGCAATTTCCTGAACGGAAAAACCCATGAGCAGGGCGGTGCGAATGGTCAAGAGGCGAAAGGGGTTGGGGGTGCGCAGGTTGGCCCGCACCTCCTCTGGGGTGGGGAAGACTTCCGGCCGGTCGCTGCCAAAGCCGGGGCGGTCGATCTCCAGGGATCGCAGCGCCTTCTGGAGGGATTCCTGGAAGGTGCGGCCAATGGCCATCGCCTCCCCCACCGACTTCATCTGGGTGGTCAAGACCGGCTCCGAACCGGGGAACTTCTCAAAGGCAAAGCGGGGGATCTTGGTGACCACATAGTCGAGGGTAGGCTCGAAGCTGGCCGGAGTTTTGCGGGTAATGTCGTTGGGGAGCTCCGGCAGCGTGTAGCCCACGGCCAGCTTGGCGGCAATCTTGGCAATGGGGAAGCCGGTGGCCTTGCTGGCCAAAGCAGAAGAGCGGGAAACCCGCGGGTTCATCTCAATCACCCGCACTTCACCGTTGGCGGGGTTGACGGCAAACTGCACGTTGGATCCCCCCGTTTCCACCCCGATCTCGCGCATGATGGCGATGGCGTAGTCGCGCAGCCGCTGGTACTCCTTGTCAGTAAGGGTCTGGGCCGGGGCCACGGTGATGGAGTCGCCGGTGTGTACCCCCATGGGGTCGATGTTTTCAATCGAGCAGATGATCACCACGTTGTCCGCCAGATCCCGCATCACCTCCAGCTCAAACTCCTTCCAGCCAATCACCGACTCTTCCACCAGGATCTGGGAGACCGGGCTGGCCTCGAGGCCGGCGGCGCAGATCTCTTCAAATTCTTCTTGGTTGTAGGCCACGCCGCCGCCCGTGCCCCCTAGGGTATAGGCGGGGCGGATGATGAGGGGATAGCCAATCTCTTGGGCAATCTGCTTGGCTTCGGCCAGGCTGCGGGCCAACCCTGAGCGGGGCACGGCCAGGCCAAGCCGCTGCATTGCCTGCTTAAAGAGCTCCCGATCCTCCGCCTTTTCAATGGCCTCCCGCTTGGCCCCAATTAGCTCCACGCCGTAGCGATCTAGGATCCCGCGCCGGGCCAGCTCCACCGCTACATTTAAGGCCGTCTGACCCCCCATGGTGGGGAGCAGGGCATCGGGGCGCTCCCGCTCGATGATCTGGGCCACGAAGTCCGCCGTCACCGGCTCGATGTAGACGCGATCCGCCATACTGGGATCCGTCATGATGGTGGCCGGGTTGGAGTTGACCAGGATCACCTCGTAGCCCTCCTCTCGCAAGGCTTTGCAGGCTTGGGTGCCGGAGTAGTCAAACTCGCAGGCTTGGCCAATAACGATCGGCCCCGCTCCAATGAGCAAGATTTTGTGGATATCGGTGCGGCGTGGCATAGGGATCCCAGAGGTGGCAGGGTCAGCCTTCTATTGTAGAGGTCGCCTGCAGGTCAAGTTGCTCGTCGGGCGGGGAAACTTGCACGTTGATGCTGTCATCGCTATCTTCGCGGCAAAGCCATCCATGAAGCCATTGATTGAGGAGGTTGGATTTAGTACTCAACTTTCTGGACATTTACGGGCATAGCAGTACAACGGCATTGCTAATTTCAGGAGAAAAGTTATCCAGCGGTATGTCTGTCTTAAGGAAGCAACGAAAATCTTGAGAGTCCACGAAAACACTTAGCGATGGTGGGAAGCAGAAGGTAAAATTAGAGCCATCAAAATGCCATCTGGGCAAAGGCAATATGACATCGGTACTTAGGTGCTCTAGGGTTCTTCCTTAGGGCTTTGAGGGATTCCTCCCTTTCTGTCAGCAATGATGGAATTGCAATCGTTGCATCGTCCGGATCATATCCGTATTGTGCAGCGTAAATGAATCAGACGCTCCATGACCACTCTAATTGTTCTCTAATTGTTCGCAACGTTGATGAGGCCATTGTCAAAGCCCTTAAAGAAAAGGAGAGGCGTCACGGCGCGAGTGCAGAAGACGAACATCGCAAAATCCTGGAGCAAGTCTTACTCCAACTTGCAAAAAAAGTCCTTTGCCAAGTGCTCAGATCGATCCCAAACGTTGGTGAAGATTCGGACTTCGAGCGGCTACAAGAAGATAACACAACCTACAATTATTTGCTTGACACGAAGGTTATCAACCCCTTAAAGCCCTCATAACAAGCCGCGGTAGCGAATAAAAATTAAAATCGCCGCCCAGGATCCCAGCGCCACCTTGATGGCCACCAAAATGTTGAGAATTGGGATCCAGCCGCCGCTGAAAAGGGATCCCAGATCGCCCCTGGGCAATTGCCAACCGGCAAGGGCCAGCATCGCCGCTGCAATAAAAGCCACCACTGAGAGCTTTTCCCAAGTGGCAGCTCGCCATCGCTGGTAAACCGACTCCATCCAGGCAGAAGAAGCAGTAATGGCAACTAGACCGATAGCCGTTCCCCCTGCCACACCGGCAGCGAAGCCTCCCCCCGGCGTCAGGTGTCCTCGAATTGCCAGCTCCACTGCAATCAGGGCAGAAATGGTGGCCCCCACCCGCGCCAACACAATTGAGGGAATATCGGTAAACTGAGCTACATTGGCCGTCGGTCGCTCATCCGCCAGCAGGTATTGGGCACCCAAAATTGCCGTAGAAAACACAACTACTTCGAAAACCGTGTCGTAAAGGCGGTTGCGCAAGATCAGGCCCGTCACCGTATTGGGCACACCGCTTTCTCTGGCTAGAGTCGATACAGGCTCAACCGCAGGCAAAACAGCTCCCGCATCGGCGACCATGAGCTGCACCGCCGCCAACAGCACTGCCATGCCATACAGCCATCTCATGGGGCAAGAACCTCGGAGGACAGAGTTTGCTGGGCCAAAATCTCTTGCAGGCGAGGCACCCGGGTGAGCAGGCGATACTCCTCTGTTTCACTGCCAGCCTCAAGGGCCATGGTGTGTATCTCTCGGTTGCGAAGGGCTGCCGCTAAGGCCTCCACACTCTCATAGGCAGCCAATTCCAAACGCATATGGAGCGGCTGCAGACCCCGACGAATTTGCTGGAGCAGACGCTGGGCCGCCTCCGTCTTGGCCTCCAGCAGCGGGCTACCTTCCAAAACGCCCAGGCGCATGCTCAGGGAGGAGCGGACAGCAATAGCGTAGAGAGTAATGGAAAGCATGGTGCCCACCAGGGCTTCCGTCAAGGCCACATCCGCTGCCCCAAAGAGGGCATAGATCAAAGCGGCAATAGCCCCCAAAATGCCTCGCATCACTAGGGCGTGATAGGGGTTGGTCTGGGTCACGACCAAGGCAGCCGTCAAGGGCAACAGCAGAGCGATCACCAGCAACAAGGTCTCTTCCATCCTGTCCTCCTATAGGGACTTGCGCTGCGAGCAAAACGCCAGCACATAGCCCAAGATGGTGTTCCAAATGGCCAAGGAAATCAGCGCCAACACCAGCAGAGGCCACTCCCTGGGGATCCGCAGCAACAGCCCCAGCATGATGCTCATGGATCCCAGGGTGTCGGACACCGAAAGGCCGTGCAGCTTAAACAAAATGGAGCGATCTCCAAGGAGCGGTGCCGTTCCCCACAGCCAAAACAGCACCCCGATCCCAAATAGGAGATAGCTGAGAGCTTCCACCAAAACTTCCATATTCCTCCCGACCCAGTTAAAGCATTTCTAGGCGCTTGAGCACGTGGGCCAGCAGCATCAGGGCTGCATTGCCCACCGACAAAATCAAGACCCCCACAATCCCGATCATCCAGTCATCTCGCACCACAGATACCACCAAAACCAGGATGGCCGTCTTGGTGGATAAGCTGGCAAAAGCCAGCATCGTCTGCCAAATATCCTCCTTTAGCCAGGCGGCATACAGCGGCAGGCATAGGGTCAGGATCAGCAGAAACAGCAGTAGGTTCACGCCTCCTCCCGCGGCTTGAGCAGATGCACCTCGTAGGTGCCTTGGGCATCGCAATTGAGCACAATGGTTTTGGGCGTAAAAGTAATCAAAAAGATATCGAGAAACACCAGTCCCGCTGAACGATTGGGGAGAGTTTGTTTGTATACAACTTCCTCTACGGTGTGGGGCCTGAGGATCATCTCAAAGGCCTCCCAGTAAGCTTTCGGAACGGCGAAAACAATCTCCTTGAGCACCCGCCCCCAATCCCGCCACCGCACCGGCGCAGAAGCCTGTCGGGGAAGCAGCAGCGTCGCCGCTACCCCGATGGCCACATTGTCCCAACTCAGATTACCCGTCAGCAAAAACCAAATCAAAAGCCGCAGGCCAATTTCCAGTAAGCCCAACTCAGGGTAGCGCCACATGGTTCACTCTACTTAGCAGAATCCAGACCAGCACCAACACCACACTCAAGCCGCCCACCACTGCCTCTAGCCCTTCATCCAGCCGCCATCCCTTCACAGGGATCCGCTCCCAAAACCAGCCCAGGGGGATCCCGAGGCCCAAGCTAAGGAACGCCTTGATGAGATTATCGACGTCATAGGCCGCCGGCAGCCAGAACCAGAGCAAGCCCCCGCCCCAAAGGACTAGGGCCACCTTGTCTGGCCATGCCGGGGTAGTGTCCCCGTTGGTTTGAGAAGGAAAAGCCCGCAGCACCCGCACGGCTATGCAGGTGGTGCCGACAGTAACCCCCACCAGCAGCCACTCGTGCCAGGGATCCAGAGACGACAAGCTAAGAGCCTTGGCCGCATAGCCCAAAGTGCCGGGCACTCCTGCTAGCGAGGCCGTCCCCAAGATCAGCAGCGGCCAGCGCCAGCAATTGGTTATCGCAGCCCCAACGAACAACAAGGGCTTCGCCAGCCCATGGGCCAGACCGTACAAACCCGCCCACTGGGGTGCAGCGATGACAAATCCCATCTGCGACACCGAGCTCCAGGCCAAAAGGCGCTGAGGCGTGCTGGCCATCAAAGCCAGAAGGATCCCAAAGACCGCCGCGCCTGCACTGAAGTAGGGCAGTCCCTGCACCAAGAGGGGCGAGAACTCGCTGCAGCGCACAAGGGCCATGGCGCCTGCTTTTGTAGTAAAACCGCTGAGCACCGCCGCGATGACAGGATCGGCAGTGGCGTAGGTGAGGGGCAGCCACAGGCCGGCGACAAAGACCGCCCCCTTGGCCAGAAGGCCAACGGCAATCAAGGCCAGAGCCGTGGGGTCGGCCAGGGCCAAGCCGCTCATCGCCAGGGATCCGGTGCGCACATAGACCAGGATTGCGCCCATCAAGTAGAAGAGCATGGCCACATTGCTCATGAACAGGTAGCGCAGCCCCACCCAGAGCTGACGGTCGCGAGAGCGGTGCGGGGCGCTTTCCCCCAGCATCGGCTGGGACTCTGCTCGGCGACTGTAGGTGAGCAGCAAAAACACGCCGATACTGAGCACCTCCAGGGCCACATAGACGCTGATCAGGTCAGCGCTGATGACGACGGCGTTGGCGCTGCCATGGACGATTAACAACTGCATGGCCAGAAAGCGGCTGCCCACAAAGCGCCGATCCAGATACAGGGCTACCCCAAGGGTGACCAGGCCGTGGGCCAGGAGCATAGCCGCGGCGTTGCCATCGATCCGCAGCGTCACCCCGAAGTGATCCAGCAACTGGAGCTCCAACGGCGCAGCAGTTGCCCCTGGCAGGCCTCCCTGCCGCACTGCGTAGGCTATCGTCAGTCCAGCCATGATGACCAGGCCGGGACGGGTCAAAGCCGGCAGCAAGTAGGTGGCGAAGGCCAGCCAAAAGGGCAGTGCCACCCAGACCAACGTAAGTTCGGTCGTCAGCTCAGTCATCAGCTACCGCCTGCTCAATACTCTCCACTTCCAGGGTGGGATGATTGCGGGACAGCTTCATCACCCCCACTAACATCAGAGCTTGCACCGACAGGCCGATGACGATGGCCGTGAGGATGATTCCTTGCGGAACCGGGTCGGCATAGTCCACCTGGCGCCAGGGCTTGTAGATGGGAGTGAACACGCCGGTGCGGGCGGCCCAAATGACAAAAAAGGCGATAACCCCGGTGCTCATCACATCCATGGCCAAGATTTTCATGATTAGATTTCGCTTGACCACCACTCCCCAAAAGCCCAGCAGGATCGTAAGGACAATTGCAGCGTGTACCATGGGTACCTTGCCGTTTGAGCCTCGACGGTGATTCCGGTATTTCTGTAGTCCATTTAGCTAGAAACCGCAGAACCCCGCCCTGTAGCCGTAGGGCCAGGGCTGGGAGGAATGCAGATGACGTCGTATAGTTGTAACATGACCCAAGTTTTAACTGTCTCCTGCAAGCTCAAGGTATCTGGGTCGCAAGCCGCCAAGCTGGAGGCGACTCTGGATGCGTTTGCACAAGCACTCCTCGCGCCAGCGGGCCGGAGGCCTTACTGGGTCAACCAAAACACGCCAGAGAAGGTGGTCAACGCCGTCAAGCTTCAATCGCTCTGCTACCGCGAAATTCGTACCCGCTTTGGGC
>NZ_JANSJA010000069.1:0-15365 GCF_047462335.1 Synechococcus sp. H60.1 | reverse complement strand
TTGAGATGATGGGGTCGGTGTTGAAGCATTTTATTCGGCAGCTTTCCAGAGTTGGGAAGTATAGCGTGGAGCAGATAGTGCAGACTTGTTTACTCCTGATTAATCCATCCTGCTTCCGGAGTTGGTTTGCTAAGTGTTGCTACTGTACCCCTTGATTCTTTAACAAGCTGTAGTAAAACCAGCAACAAGAATTCCTAGGCTTACTGGTGCGCAGAAGCAAGCTATAGCTGGGGGGAGTATGTCCACCTGCCCTCCTCTCCAGCAGGGATCCCTCACCCAAAAGCCGGGAGACAACCATCCAGAACCTAGTTGACCCACCGCCGAGAGAGGGGGATGCTAGAACGGGGAAGGCGGAAGCTGAATCCAGGGGCACCAGATGGCGAGGTGATGGAGCTATGAAGGAAGACTGGGCAAAACGGTTGCGCAACGGGTTAGTTGCCATGGTGGCAGTGATCCTGGCGGCAGGCTTGTTTCTAGCCAATCAAGCTCGTCAGGCCAGCACCAGCTTGGCCGACTTGGCTGCAGAGGCAGTGTCCTGGGAGGAAGCGCAGGCCAACGGCAAGCCTTCTCTGGTGGAGTTTTACGCCGATTGGTGCACCACCTGCCGAGCAATGGCACCCCTCGTGGCCAACTTGAAGAAAGAATTTGCCGATCAGGTGAACTTCGTCATGCTAAACGTGGACAACCCCAAGTGGCTGCCGGAGTTGAGCCGCTACCGGGTGAACGGGATCCCTCACTTTCTCTTTTTGGATGGTCAAGGGGAAGTGCTGGGATCTGCTATTGGAGAACAGCCTGCCGCCATTTTGCGGGCCAATGTGTTGGCTCTGGCAACTGGGCAGCCCCTGCGGTTGACCAATGCCGGACAGGTGTCTGAGCTGCAGCCGGGCAGGCCTGTCCTCTCGAATCAGGCGGATCCGCGCAGCCATGGATAGGAACCTAGGGGATCCCCACTGTCCCTCTCAGCTGCCCACTGGTTTTACCAGTTAGCCACTCTTTGAGTTGCGCCCGCACGATACCTACCTGGCGCCTGCCCTCCTCTCTCACACGGCTGAGGACAGATGTTCTCCACCGGGAAACCCAGTGTCTGCCTCTTCCAGGTGGGGGGCCTCCCCGCGTTTGCGGATCACCAAGCAGCGACTATCGCGGTAGCGTCGAGGTAAGGCCAAACTTCTTCGGTCAGGTTTGGACGGCCTGCAGCCGCAGGTGCTGAACTAGAGCCTGTAGGCCCAATAGGTAGCTGTGGGCTCCAAATCCACTGATTTGGCCAATGGCTACAGCAGCAATGTAGGAGTGCTGGCGGAAAGGTTCGCGGCGATAGATATTGCTCAGGTGAACTTCTACGGTGGGCAGACCCACGGCAGCAATGGCATCCCGCAGGGCAATGCTGGTGTGGGTGTAGGCGCCGGGGTTGATGAGGATGCCGGCGTGCTGCTGGCGGGCGCGGTGGACGGCATCAACCAACACTCCCTCATGGTTAGACTGCAGGATCTCCAGCTTTGCCCCAAGAACTTCTGCCTGCTGGTGGAGCGCCCGATCGATCTGCTCTAAGGACACCGAGCCGTAGATGCCTACTTCTCGCACCCCTAGCAAGTTGAGGTTGGGACCGTGCAGAACCAGAAGGCTGAGGAGCTCGCCACCGGAAGCGATGGCAGTCGGATTAGCGACGACGATGGGATCCATTTTCTACGGGAATGGGGGCAGGTTGGGGCTGAGGACTTCCCAGAAGGGTATCAATTACACGTTCCACCCATTCGCGGAGCTTTTCGAGAACTTTTTCTACCCAATCCATCCGACCTGCCTCGTAGGAGTTACAGAGCCATCAACGGAGCTTGACCAATGGATCTCCATGATAGCGCTTTTTCTCGACAAGCGTAGAAATGGGGAGCTGGAAATACCATCGGACTAGTAAAGGGCGCTCAGGAGCACGATATCCACGATCAGGAGGGCACCTGCAAAGGCCAGCAGGCTGCGCACAATTTGACGCTCTTGTTTGGAGCGATGGGATCCGCCAAGACGGAGCCAGCGGAGCGAGTTGGGGAGGCGGTACAGCATAGCAACAGTCGATGAGATTCTAGACTCGGGAGCGCCAACGCCCCAAGGTGATCATGCCCCATTCTGTGAGCTTCGGATCCCGGCGGACTTCCCCACGCTGGGGGGGAATACCAGCCTGGCTATGGGGATCAATTCCTTCTAGAGTGGGGGTTAGGCCATTTTTGTTGTCGATGACCACTCCTCTAACTCAAGCCGAAACCGTTTTTCAGCGTTGCTGGGATCACTGGCAAGCTCTGGCCAGCCGTCAGGACTTGCAGCCAGAGTTCAAAGCTTTATCCACTCTGCGCAAGCGTCTTGTCAGTCGGGTGTTTTCCATTGCGGTGTTTGGTCTGGTCAACCGCGGCAAGTCGGCTGTCTTGAACGCCCTGACCGGCGAGGCCCGCCTGGAGGTAGGGCCCCTCAACGGGGTGACGCAACAGCCACAATCGCTGCTGTGGCAGCCGGGGCCGGGGATCCCTTGGCAGGTGCGGCTCATCGATACGCCCGGCTTGAACGAGGTCAACGGAGAAGCCCGCGAACAGTTGGCCTGGGAGGTGGCCCGCGCCGCCGACTTGATCCTGTTTGTCATCGCCGCCGACCTGACCCAGTTGGAGTACCAAGCTCTGTTGGAGCTGCGCACCCTGCACAAGCCGATCCTGCTGGTGTTGAACAAGTGCGATCTCTATTCGGAAGCCGAGTTGCAGGCCATTCGCACCCAGATCAGCCATCACTTGGGCTGGGTGTTGCCCCAGGAGATCTTAACAGTGGCCGCCTGTCCTAAGCCCACTAAGGTGCGCACCCACTGGCCAGATGGCCGCATTACCTTGGAATGGGAGCGGCCCGCACCCCAGATCGAGGCCCTGCGAGAGCGCATTGTGGAGATTTTGCAGGCAGAGGCGGGATCCCTATTGGCCCTCAACGTGCTGAAGCGGCTGGAGTGCCTCCAGGCCCAGCTCTGGCAAAAGCAGTGGCAGCACCACGCCTGCTTTGTCGAGCAATGGAGCACGGCCTGCGCCCTCGGCAAGGGGATCGCGGTGGGCTTAGCGCCACTGGGGCTGGATCTGCTGTTGGCGCCGCTGCTGGATGGGCTGTGGCTGCTGGGCTTGGGAATGCGGCTGCGCCTACCCTGGGGATCCCTAGGGGGGGCGCTGGGATCCGTCCAGGAGGGGCTGTGGCGACTGCTGCTACTCAACGGGGCGCTGCTGCTTTTGGCCGAGGGGGTGAGCTCTTGGCTGTGGGGAGGCTGGAGCAACAGCCTCTTGCCAGGTCTGGTGGCGGGAGTGAGTTTGTACCGCCTGGGATCCCTGGCGCCACAGGTGTTGCTCCGGTTTGCCCCAGAGGGGTTCGGCCTAGGGGCCCTCTTGCGGGATCTCATCAGCAGCCAAGAGCTGGCTGAAAAGGCCTAGGATCCCCCTTCCCCGCCATCCTGGGCCATTTCGGCGGCGTGGTAGGAGCTGCGCACCAAAGGCCCAGAGCGCACCTGGCGAAACCCCATCTGGAGGGCAATCTGGCCCAGCTCGACAAACTCCTCCGGAGTCCAGTAGCGCTGCACCGGGCGGTGGGCCAGGGAAGGCTGCAGGTACTGACCCAGGGTGAGCCGGTCACACCCTACCGCCAGCAGATCGCGAAAGGTTTCCAGCACTTCCGCGCGGGTCTCCCCGTGCCCCAGCATCAGGCCGGACTTGGTGGGCAGGCCGGGATCCAGCTCCTTGACGGTTTGCAAAACCCGCAACGACAGGTCGTAGCCAGAGCTGCGCCGCACCGCCTGCGACAGCCGGCGTACGGTTTCGATGTTGTGGTTGTAGCAGGTCGGTCGGGCCGCCACCACACGGGCAATGCAGTCGCGATCCCCGCGAAAATCGGGGGTGAGCACCTCGATCTGGATCCCAGGGCAGCGTCGCCGAATTGCTTCCATCACCTCCACGAAGCGGCCGGATCCCTGGTCGGGCAGGTCGTCGCGAGCTACCGAGGTGAGCACCACATAGCGGAGCCCCAGCAGCTCAACGGCCTCAGCCACCTTTTCCGGCTCCTGCGGATCCAACGGCGCGGGCCGCCCGCTGGCCACCTGACAAAAGGAACAGGCGCGGGTACAGATCCCACCCATCAGCAGGAAGGTGGCGGTCTTTTGGCTGTAGCATTCGGCCCGATTGGGACAGCGCCCCTCTTCGCAGATGGTGTGCAGGCCCCGCTGCTTGATCACCTGCTGCACCGCCGAGATATCGCTGGCCTTGCCAATAGAGCGCTTGACCCAACTGGGAAGAGGGCTAACAGGCATGGGAGAACCGCTTGCTAGGGCTCAGTAGCTTGGGAAAGCATCCTTCTCCAATCCAAGGAGAAAGACAAAGGGGATAGCGTCCATTGTGGCATGGACGCCTTCCAGATCGATCGCCCTTAGCCGGAAAAGGGCTAGGCCAGCTGAGGAGAGGTTAGCATCTGGTTGACGATGCGCTGCACAATTTGAAAGCCAGTCACCGCCTGCCAGCCCAGGATCCCCAAAATCACCAAATTCAGCAGGAGGTGGACATTGCGGGCCCAGGCCTTTTGGCCATCCTTCATCAGGGGCGCCAAAGCCGCAGAGCTAGCCACCAAGGCCACAATGCCCAATCCCGCCAGCAAGTGGGGGCCAACGAACAGCTTGCCGTTGTTGAGGTAGGTCACCCCCATGCCGCCCAGGGCCCCGAACACCATCGACAGCAAGAACAGGGATCCAGCAAGAAAGTGCCGCTGGCCAAACTTACCCTTGATGAGTTCTTTGCGCTCTTCTGCAGAAGCAGTGCGCAGCCGTCGCACCTGCAGGCCCAGGTAAAGAGCGTAGAGAGCTAGGACAAAGGCGAAAATCATCAGCACAGGGTGAAAGAAAGGCAAGGCCAGCTTCAGCCATGGGGGAAGTTGAATGCCGCTCATAGGGATTGCGCAACGAAGAGGAGGCTGCCCCTAAATTAACACAAATTTTTAAAAATTTAAAAAACTTCTGCCGCGGCACAGGCCTGGGTGGACTCCAGGAGTTGGGGCCCTATCTGCGTTAGATGCTGGTAGAAATGGATTGGCCGTTGGCAGCGGGCCAGATGATGGGCTTTGCAACTTGGGTAACGCTGCGGATCCCAATTCCAGTAGCTGAATCACTCCTAGGTGCCGACCCCCGCCTCAAGCTCCCAGCCACAGGGCATAATGGGCTAGCAACTTCTTTTGAACAGGGATCGGCAGCAGCATGGGACGGGCAAAGAAAGTGGTATTGGCCTATTCGGGGGGCGTCGATACTTCCGTCTGCATTCCCTATCTCAAGTATGAGTGGGGGGTGGAATCGGTAGTCACCCTGGCGGTGGACTTGGGCCAGGGGGCAGAGCTGGAGGCCATCCAAGCCAAGGCGCTGAGGGCCGGGGCGGAGCAATCCCTAGTGCGGGAGGCCGTCCAGATCCTGATTGCCGACTACGCCTTCCCCGCCATTCAGGCCAACGCCCTCTACGAGCAGCGCTACCCTCTCTCCACCGCCTTGGCCCGCCCCCTGATTGCCAAGCTGTTGGTAGAAGTGGCAGAAGAGGTGGGCGCCGACGCCGTGGCCCACGGCTGCACCGGCAAGGGCAACGACCAGGTGCGCTTCGACCTGGCCATCGCCGCCCTAAACCCCAAGCTCAAGGTGTTGGCCCCGGCCCGCGAGTGGGGCATGACCCGCGAGGAGACCATTGCCTACGGGGAGCGCTACGGGATCCCTATGCCGGTGCAGAAGTCCAGCCCCTACAGCATCGACCTCAACATCCTGGGCCGCAGCGTTGAAGCCGGGATTCTGGAGGACGCCGACCAAGAGCCACCGGAGGAAGTCTACGCCCTCACCCGCCCCATCTCCCAAACCCCCGACGAGCCCGCCTATGTGGAGATCGCCTTTGAAGAGGGGATCCCGGTAGAGCTGGACGGGCAGCGCCTTGGCCCCAGAGCCCTCTTCGAGCGGCTCAACCACTTGGCTGGCAGCCACGGTGTCGGTCGCATCGATATGATTGAAAACCGGCTGGTGGGGATCAAGTCGCGCGAGATCTACGAGTGCCCCGCCCTAACGGTGTTGATCCAGGCCCACCGCGACCTGGAGAGCCTCACCCTCACCCGCGAGGTCATCCACTACAAGTACGGTATCGAGACCACCTACAGCCAATTGATCTACAACGGCCTTTGGTATTCACCGCTGCGGGAGGCCCTCGACGCCTTCATTCGCACCACCCAAAAAAGCGTCACTGGCGTGGTGCGGATGCGCCTGCACAAGGGCCAGGCCGTCTGCGTGGGCCGTCGCTCCCCCTACTCCCTCTACAACGCGGAGCTGGCCACCTACGGGGAAGGGGATCAATTCGACCATCGGGCTGCCGAAGGCTTCATCTACATCTGGGGTCTGCCCACCCGCGTCTGGGCCCAGGTGCACCGGGGTAGTGGTGCTTGAACTCTACCGTTAGGCAATTTGTCCATCCGGGGCGCTGGTCAACCGGCTAGCCCGCTGGGAGGGAGCTGGCAACCCGCTTGCCTGCTGGCCCAACGGCGCAGGTGGGCCAGGTTTTCCACCGCGGAGGTGAGGGGCTTTCTCTAGGTTCCTGCCGTCCAGGTGTTGCCGTACTCGATCTGCTCCGGGGTAAGGCTGTCGATCTGGATCCCCATGGCTTTGAGCTTGAGGCGGGCGATGGTCTCATCGATCTCCGCAGGAATGGGGTGCAGCCCAGGAGCCAGGTGGCCACGGTTTTTCACCAGGTACTCGCAGGCCAGCGCTTGGTTGGCAAAGCTCATGTCCATGACGCTGGCGGGGTGGCCTTCGGCAGCAGCCAGGTTGATCAGCCGGCCCTCCCCCAGCACCACTACCGACTTGCCCGATTGAAGACGGTATTCTTCCACAAAGGGGCGCACCGTCTGCCGGGAAACCGTCCGCTGCTGGAGCGCCACCAGGTCGATCTCGATGTCGAAGTGGCCGGCGTTGCAGACCATCGCCCCATCCTTCATCGCGTCGAAGTGCTCGCCGCGGATAACGTGCTTGTTGCCGGTGACCGTGACGAAGAGATCTCCCAGAGGGGCGGCTTCAGCCATGGGCATAACCCGAAAGCCGTCCATCACCGCCTCTAGGGCCCGCACCGGGTTGACCTCGGTCACAATCACCTGGGATCCCATGCCGCGGGCCCGTATCGCCACTCCCCGGCCGCACCAGCCGTAGCCGGCTACCACCACTGTTTTCCCGGCCAAGAGAATGTTGGTACAACGCAGGATGCCGTCTAGGGTGGATTGGCCGGTGCCGTAGCGGTTGTCGAACAGGTGCTTGGTCTCGGCATCGTTAACGGTCATCACCGGGAAGCTGAGCACCCCCGCCTTGACCATGGCCCGCAGGCGCACCAGGCCGGTGGTGGTCTCCTCCGTGGTGCCGATGATCTCCGGGAGCTGCTCCTGACGGTGCTGCACCAGCTCTGCCGTCACATCGCCGCCGTCGTCGATGATCAGGTTGGGGCGGTGATCCAAAGCAATCTGCACGTGGCGGCGGTAGGTGGCTACGTCTTCTCCTTTGATGGCAAAGACTGAGATGCCGTAGTCCGCCACCAGGCTGGCGGCCACATCGTCTTGGGTGGAGAGAGGGTTGCTGGCGATGAGGACGCTATCGGCTCCCCCTGCCTGCAGCGCCAAGGCCAGATTGGCCGTTTCGGTGGTGACATGGCAGCAGGCCACCAGGCGCAGCCCGGCCAGAGGCTTTTCTTGAGCAAAGCGCTCCCGGATCTGGGCCAGCACCGGCATCTCCCGCGCCGCCCATTGGATCCGTTGCTTGCCCAGGGAGGCGAGGCCAAGGTCTTTGACTTCGTGCTTGGGGAGAGACAGGGTGGCGCTGGTCATCGAGAAGGCTCCAAAAAAGGTCGTCGAAAAAGGACAGAGGATCAGTCGAGCTACACGGCTAGGAACAGTGAGTTTCAGGCCGTTACAATGTCGGCAAGAGGGGTAACCAGATGTCAACAGACCTGAACTATTTTGCCACAAGGGATCCCTTTTCGGCGCTGGGGCTGGACGTGGGCAACCGCCGCATCGGCGTGGCCGGCTCCGATGGGCTGGGCCTGCTGGCCACAGGGTTGGGGGTGATCCGGCGCCGTTCCCTGCCCGAAGATATCGCCCAAGTGCAAGAGTGGATCTGCCGCCGTCGGGCCACCGTGGTGGTGGTCGGGATCCCCCTTTTGGCGGACGGCTCAGTGGGATCCCAAGCCCGCAAGGTGCAGCGGTTTGTACAGGCTCTGCGCGCGACAGTGGATTTGCCAGTGGTTACAGTCAACGAGTACCTAAGCACGGTGCAGGCGGAGTGGGATCTGCGCGAGGCCGGGATCCCAGCCAGGGCCCAGAAGGGTTTAATCGACCAACAGTCGGCGGCGGTAATTTTACAAACTTGGCTGGACGAGCGGCGCTATTCCCAAAGCTCAAAAGCGCCCTGCAGATAGTCTGCCAAGGCGTAGCTCACCCCTTCTTTGGCCGGTTGCTGTTCCACCAAAACGACATCGAAGCGACAGGCTAATTCAGCAAGATCAGGGTGCTGGCTCAAGAAAGCTTGGGCGGTTCGGATCAGGCGCCGCTGCTTCTGGATCCCAACCGCCAAAAGCCCCTTTTGATCCCAGCCCTCGCCACTGCGGGTTTTCACTTCCACAAAAATCAACTCCCCTGCCCTAGCGGCCACCAGATCCAGCTCCCCCCAACGACAGCGCCACTGTTGCGCCAGGATCTGCCAGCCCTGCTCCTCCAGGTACTGCCGCACCCAAGCCTCGCCAGCCTTGCCTGTGTCTTGGAGAGAAGTTCGCTTGGGCAAGGGTTCCCCGCCTACCTCGTACAAATCTAAGTCTAAGGAGCTCTTCCGAATCCCTCCCCCTAGTGGGCAGAGCCGTTGCCGTGATACCTGTCGGTGTCGTAGAAGCCGTTGCGGGTGCCAAAATAAAAGCTCGCCAAAGATAGGATCAGGGCGACCGCCACCAAGATCGACTTTGCATCCACGCAGTTTTCTCCTAATTGTATCCTATGCCTCGACCATAAACTACCCTACCGCATAGGCGGGTAGGATTTTCAGTAGCCCTGAAGCTCGCTCACAAGGACTCCGTCCCGCTAACGCGAGTGGCACCGTTAAAATCCGCATCCCCTTCCCGCTGGCCAAGCCACAAGCACTGGTGACAGGTCTGTGAGCTGTAGGCAGGCGGAACCCCTACAACCTCGACCCCTACCCTCATTGCCTTGTACTGCACAAACTGCCTCAACAGGTAGAAAGCCCCTCGCGCTAGCGGGCCGTAGGCCTCACTGTTCGACCGCCGCCGCTCTTTTTAGGCGCTATCCCTTGGGGTATCCCATGCATTTCGGTGATAGCCTGCCCTTTCTCCTGCCCTACTCTCGTTGGCCCTGGGGAGCCCAGATTTCAGTAGCTTGCTGGTGATCGTTCTCTCAAGTATTGGCTCCTTCCGCTTGCTGCTCGACATGTTACCATTTAGCCTCGAAAGGGAGTAGTCAGGTGGCCCACCGCCCTCTGCATCGACATACTGGCCAGCAAGCCCGGTGCAGCAGACAAGGCCTGCCCAGAGAACTACTTTGGGCTGCTTTGGTGACGAGACTTTCACTGGGTTCACGCAGAGGTGAGCTTGGTGATCCCGTCTGACTTCTCCGGCCTTCACCTCTAGCTGTGAGCCACCCTGCATACAAGAGAGGTTGGAGGCTAAAACATGTGGGCTGGTTTTTGGTCGAGTTTCCTGTTGGTCACAGTGGCAGAGCTGGGGGATAAGACCTTTTTTACCCCCCTCATTTTGGCAATGCGTCACCCGCGCCGTTGGGTCTTTCTGGGAACATGGCTGGCTTTGGCGCTGATGACCCTGCTGGCTGTAGTGGCCGGGAAGGTACTTTTCAAGTTGTTGCCACCACTGGGGGGGCAGGTGCTCTCAGCAGGGGTTTTTGCTGCCTTTGGGCTGAGAATGCTCTGGCAAGCCTACAGAATGACTCCTCAACAAGAGAAAGCAGAAGAGGAAGAAGCCCTGAAACTGGTGGAACAAGCCGAGGAAAAGGGGGCTGGCCGCGGCGGCGCCTGGACGATTGTCTGGGAAGCGTTGAGCTTGACAGCCTTAGCCGAGTTCGGGGACAAAACCCAAGTTGCCACCGTCTCCTTAGCAGCCACTCATCCGGGATTGAGTGTCTGGGCAGGAGCTACCCTCGGCCACGGCCTCATGGTGGGGTTGGCGGTGGTGGGTGGCCGGTTTTTAGCAGCCCATATCTCTGAACGAGCCGTGCATTGGTTGGGAGGCAGCTTGTTTCTGATCTTTGCCGGGATAACGGGTTGGGAACTGCTGGGATAAACCTGTCGGGCAACCCAGCCCGGTTCCCTTCAGAATTGACTTCTACTGACATAATTTCTCCTCCCCTAGCTGGAAGTCCCCCCTTCCAACAACAGACATACTACGGAGGCGGGTGTCGAAGGGCATTGGGGTATCTCTCCGCCAACTCCCAAGTCTCTTGTCCAGCGAGAGAGCCCTTCATGCCTGGCCAGATCCCCGTAAGCGATGCAGCAGGAGAATGGACGATGAGCAAAACTCCCATCTTTCCTCTAACCTGGCTATGGGCGGGATCCCTGGCTTTGGGGGTGACAGCCTTAGTAACCCGCCAGGTCGTCTGGGGTCTCTTGCCTGTGGCTGCGGCTTACCCGGCCATCCGCCGCCGCGAAGAACAGCTTTGCCAAGTGTTGGGGCAGAGCTGGCAGCAGCAGGAACAGATGGCGACCCAACTGGGGGCGATACAGGCGCGCATCGACGCTCTCGAAGCTCGGCCTACGTCACATTTATCGGTGCGGCAGCAACTGGCTCCCACCACGCAGGCCATTCAACAGATCCAGCGGCGGCTCAAAGCTGTAGAACTGCGGCTCAATGCTCTGCCCCAGGCGACTCCTCAGGAACTGGAGTCGATGCGGGCGCAATTGCAACGTCTGCAGCAGCAGGTGGAGTCCCAGCCAGCCCTCCCTTCCCCTCGTAAAGCTCTGGGGGTGTTTATTGACGGCGCTAACCTGCACGCCAGTGCCCAGCAATGGGGATCCCCTCTCGACTACCCCGGACTGTTGAGCTGGCTGGGCCAGGGCCGAACCGAGATGGAGGTGCATTTCTACAGCGGCACAGATCCGCACAACCTTAGCCAGCGCCGTTTTCTGGCAGAGCTGAGAAAGTTGGGCTACCGGGTGGTTACCAAGCCGGTCGTCACCCGTGCCGACGGCAGCCGCAAGGCCAATCTGGATGGGGAGCTGATCGTGGATTTAATGACCCTGTATTCCCGCTACGAGACGGTGCTGCTGCTGAGCGGTGATGGGGATTTCGCGCCAGCCCTCCGGCACATCCGCAGCCAAGGCTGCCGGCTGGAGGTAGCCGCCTACCGGCCCAGCACACACCCGGAGCTGATTCGCCTGGCGGATCGCTTTGTCGATCTCTGTGCCTGGCAAGGGACAGGGATCCCAGTGCCCTTACCGGCAAAACAGACGGAGGCCAGCGGCTGAACCTCTGCGGTTCCGGCCAGTTGCTCCCATAATCAAATCAACAACCAACAGCAGACCATTCCTGACCCATCCCCTCAACTTCCAACCTCGATGGAGAGATACCCATGTCCACCCAGTTGTCGCCGCGGTTTGCCGAGGCCATGCGCTACGCCTACCGCTGGCACGCCGCTCAAACCCGCAAGGGAACAGGGATCCCCTACCTCAGCCACCTGCTGGCGGTGGCGTCCATCGCCCTGGAGCACGGCGCCGACGAAGATGAGGCTATTGCCGCCCTGCTCCACGACAGCCTGGAGGATGGCCCCCGCTACATCAGTGAGCCGCGGGCCCAGATCGAACGGGAGTTGCGGGAGCACTTTGGAGAACGGGTGCTGCAGATCATTCTGGGATGCACAGACACCGACAGCGATAGCTCCCTGGGCGAGCCCAAAGAAAACTGGAAAGAGCGCAAAGTGGCCTATCTCAAGCACTTGGAAAGCGCAGATGCCTCAGTCTTGCTGGTGGCCGCCGCTGACAAACTGCACAACGTCCGCTGCATCCTGCGAGACTTTCACCAACTGGGGGATCAGCTCTGGGAGCGCTTCTCCGGCGGCAAAGAGGGATCCCTGTGGTACTACCGGTCGCTGGCGGAGATCCTGGGGCGACGGCTGCCTTCTAGGCTGGCGGTGGAGCTCCAAGAGCTGGTGGTCGAGTTGCAACGGGCAGCCGGGTCGGAGCCGGCAACCGCTTGACAGAGACGACCAGGGCTGAAGAGAATGCTGAGGGCAGCCTTCTTCTTCGCACTCTTCAGGTCACCTGTCTATGGTTCTCGCTGTTGGCACCATTGCTCCAGGGTTCAACACCACCGACACCCACGGCAACCAAGTTTCTCTGGCTGATTTTACCGGGAAAACCGTTGTCCTTTACTTTTACCCCAAAGACGACACCCCCGGCTGCACCAAAGAGGCCTGTGGATTCCGCGATGCTTACGCCGATTACCAAAGCAAAGACGTGGTGGTGTTGGGGGTGAGCATGGACGACCAGGCCTCTCACCAAAAGTTTGCCGAAAAGTACAACTTGCCTTTTCCTCTACTGGTCGATACCAGTGGGGTGATTGCCCGCGCCTACGATGTGGATGGGGGCGGTTACGCCAAGCGGGTGACCTACGTCATTGATGGCGAGGGCAAAATTGCCAAGGTCTATCAGAACATCAACACCGAAACCCATGCCCGCGATATCTTGGCAGACTTGGGCCTGTAAAATCTCTTCGGTTCTTCTCTGAGATCCCGGCCCTTGCGCATGAACGACGACATTCCGGTTGCGCGTCGCCAGTCCACTTCGGTGGAAAAAGCGCAAGGCTCGGCGGCTACCTTGAGGTTGCGCCTGAGCTTGGGGCTGGTAGTGGTTGGGTTGGTGCTCTTGGCGGGTTGGGGGATAGATCAGTTACCTGGATCCCAGCAAGTAGCGGATCCCCCAGTTCTGGAAGAAGCCAGTCAGCCCCCTCTGGCGCAGTCAACTGAGCAGGATAGACGGGTCTCTGTGCTGGGGCACTACGCCTATGCAGAAGCTCCACCGGAGAGCTTGCAGGTGGTGGGCCACTACCACGGTCGAGAGGTGCGCCTGCGCCAGGCGGCTGCCGAGAGCTACCTGCGCATGAGCGCAGCAGCCCAAGCCGACGGGATCCGCCTCGTCCCTATCTCTGGGTTTCGCTCGATAGCGGAGCAGGAGTTTTTGTTTTTTCAGGTGGCCCAATCGCGGGCCTTGCGACCGGAAGAACGGGCGGCGCTCAGCGCTCCCCCTGGCTACAGCGAGCATCACACGGGCTATGCCATCGACATTGGCGATGCCCAGTTCCCTCAATGGGATACCCAGGAGGCCTTTGAGACCACCCCTGCCTTCCGCTGGCTGGAGAAGAATGCTGCTCGCTTTGGCTTTGAGCTGTCCTTTCCCCGCGGCAACCCACAGGGGGTGAGTTACGAACCCTGGCACTGGCGCTTTGTGGGCGACCGCCACAGCCTGGAGACCTTCTACAAGCGCTAACAACTCCCCTCTCCCTCCGGGAGAGGGGACGGGGGTGAGGGTCCAAAAAGCGGATGACGCGATTCGAACGCGCGACCGTCTCGTTGGCAACGAGAAGCTCTACCACTGAGCTACATCCGCATGGGACATCTATCATGGCAAGTTTTGCGGTCGTTTGTCAAGCCAGGGATCCCTGTTCCAGAATGAGAGAAGTTTATCTTTCTTTGCAGTTGCGTCAGCCCCTGGCGGGGCTCATTTGAGGGGATCACGATGCGGGTAGCCATTATCGGAGCAGGGTTGGCCGGCTTGGTCACAGGGGTTGATTTGGCGGAAGCGGGGCACCAGGTGCAGATCTACGAGGCGCGGCCCTTTGTGGGCGGCAAGGTGGGCTCCTGGCAGGATGCCGAGGGCAACCACATCGAGATGGGCCTCCATGTTTTTTTCTGCAACTACAGCAACTTGTTTGCCCTGATGAAGAAGGTGGGGGCCTACGAGAACCTGTTGCCTAAGCAGCACATCCACACCTTTGTCAACCGCGGCGGGCACACGGGCAGCCTCGATTTTCGCTTTCCCCTGGGGGCGCCCTTCAACGGCCTCAAGGCCTTCTTCACGACAGAGCAGCTCTCCTGGGCCGATAAACTGCGCAACGCCCTAGCGCTGGGCACCAGCCCTCTGATTCGTGGCCTGCTGGACTACGAAGGGGCAATGCGGCAGATTCGCGCCTTGGATCGGCTGAGCTTTGCCGAGTGGTTCCGCCGCCACGGCGGATCCGAGGCTAGCTTGAAGCGGATGTGGAACCCGATTGCCTATGCCCTGGGCTTCATCGATACGGAGCAGATTTCCGCCCGCTGCATGCTGACCATTTTTCAGATGTTTGCCAGCAAAACAGACGCCTCCAAGCTCAACCTCCTCAAGGGATCCCCGGACAATTACCTTACCCAGCCCATTGTCCGCTACCTGCAAGCCCGCGGCGGTCAGGTTTACACCCGCCGGGGAGTCAGCCGCATCGAAGTCAACGACTCCCCTCCCTACGCGGTAACCGGCTTGGTCTTGGCCAATGGCGAGCGGGTAGAAGCAGATGTGTATGTGTGTGCAACAGCCGTGGAGGGTGCCAAACGGCTGATCCCACAGGTGTGGCGGCAGTGGCCCCAGTTCGACAACCTCTACAAGCTGGAATCCGTACCTGTGGCAACGGTGCAATTGCGCTTCGATGGCTGGGTGACGGAGCTGAAGGGCCGGGCCAAACGCGCCGCCGACCACCCGCAGCCGCTTGGCATCGATAACCTCCTCTACACCGCCGATGCCGATTTCTCCTGCTTTGCTGATCTCGCCCTCACCAGCCCCGCCGATTACTACAAACCCGGCCAGGGATCCCTGCTGCAATGCGTGCTTACGCCGGGGGATCCCTTCATCTCCATGCCCAACGAGCAGATTGCCCAGCACGTGCTGCACCAAGTGCACGAGCTCTTCCCCTCCTCGCGGCAACTGAACCTGACCTGGTACAGCGTGGTCAAGCTGGCCCACTCCCTCTACCGAGAAGCGCCGGGCATGGATCCCTATCGCCCGCAGCAGAAGACCCCTGTGCCCAACTTCTTCTTTGCCGGCAGCTACACCGCCCAAGACTACATCGACAGCATGGAAGGGGCCACCCTCTCCGGCCATCTGGCCGCCCAGGCCATCCTGGCCGCCTGTCGGGATCCTCAGCCGTCGGCTTAGCGGGCGGTCTATGAAGATTGCAGCAGGTAGAGCACCGTAAAAACGCCAATACCCAGCAAAGCAACAGCGGTGGTCAAGTGGTTATTAGCCTGGGATCGGTGCTCGGCCAAAAAGGCTTCAGGAGGCTTGA
>NZ_JANSJA010000068.1:0-1360 GCF_047462335.1 Synechococcus sp. H60.1 | reverse complement strand
CTTGGCGCAACGGCTGTTTCTATCCCCCCTGCTGTCTTCCCAAAAGCTGGGGCAGTACCCGGCAAAGGTTGAGTCTTCTTGTCTTTGGGAAGGGGAAACTTCCAAAGAATTTTAGAGTGGAGCAGGATCCAGCGAGCTGATCCCATGCCAACACGGAAAAAGGCAGCTTGCGCAACACCCTTTCAACTTCAACGCGAAGGAGGAGCCGATGGCCAGCCTTAACTTTCCAGCCCTGCGTATTGGCGATCCCATTCAAGAGGGCAGCTTTCAGGTTTTTCCCCTCTTTTCTGAGGGGGATCAGGAAGTTGCCTATCGCCTTCCTGAACTGCAGCTCAAGGAAGCAACCATCACCGAGGTGAGCGAGGCCGGAGCCGTGCCTCAGCTAGTTGTGGAAAACCACAGTGAGTCTCTGTTGCTGCTGGTAGAAGGCCAGGAGCTGATAGGAGCCAAACAAAACCGGGTTCTCAACACCACCGTCCTAATCAAGCCAAAAAGCAAGGTTACAATACCCGTTTCCTGCGTAGAAGCTGGGAGGTGGCACTTCCATTCTCGCGAGATGAGCGATGCCGAGCACTTTGTCCCCAACAAGTTGCGGCACGAGTTAAAAAGGGGTGTCTTCCAGTCGCTGAAAAACAAACTTGGCCATCGCTCAGAGCAGGGAAGAGTATGGGACACCGTTGCCTATCTTCACCGCGAGCTTGGTGTTAGCTCCCCTACTGCCGCCCTTGATGCTGCCTATGTAACCTACAATCGGGAGCTCGAGAAGTTCCGCAAAGACATTGACTACGTCAAAGGAGCAACTGGCCTAGCCATTGCCATAGGTGGTCGTGTGCGCTCGCTGGATCTCTTCGGAACGGCGCAGATTTGCAGCCGGTTGTGGCCTCGCCTGGTAGCTGGTCTAGCCATCGAGGCCCTGCGAGCAGCCCCCTCGCAAGCCAAGGTCACCTCTGAGGATGTTCTCAAATACTGGGCCAACATAACCCAATGGCCTTGGGAAGCGGTAACGACTGTGGGCGAAGGCCAGGAGTACCGGGCAGAGTCGCAGCAAGGCGACCAAGGCTCAGCGCTGTTCTACGATGAAAAGCTGGTTTACCTGTCGGCAGTAGGGCCAGTCGTTTCTGAGAACTAACTCCAGTGGATCCCCGGCAGGCTTCTTCCTTTCTGGCTGGGAAAGACTCCCCCATTGCTCGGCACCGCTGCCCTCACCCCCAGCCCCTCTCCCTCAGGGAGAGGGGAGTTGGGTAAAGGAACTGTGCCAGGCAACCCTGCCGGCTAGGCAATATTGCTGGTTCAAGAGATCATGCGCTCGAGAGCAAGTTGCAAATCTTGAGTTAGCTCGGCTACTGCCTGTCTGGCTTCC
>NZ_JANSJA010000067.1:0-1368 GCF_047462335.1 Synechococcus sp. H60.1 | reverse complement strand
CTACTGGGAGCGGCGGGCCCGTGTGGAGGGCCTGCGGGTGATCGTGGGGCAGCGCTTGGAGCTGACCCGCACCGACTCTTTGCCGCTGCCGTTGGTGCCAGGGGGCGATCCCAATGATCCCACTAAGCTACAGGCCATTTTCATCAGCAACGAGGCGCGGCAACGCTTGACCCTGCGGGACAACCCGGCAGCAGTGCAGGCCACGGCTGTTTACCACTACAGCCACCAAGATGGGCGCTTCCCCATCGCCTGCCTGGCCACGGTGGCCCACCCCGGCACGCCTTGGAGCTTGCGGCGGGCTTCCACCTTCCCTGCCGGCGATCAGACCGACCAACTGGGCATCAACTTCTTCACCGGCCAGGGCACCAACGTCTGGGAATATGACCCTGGGCCGATGCAAGAGCGGCTGCGGCCTGGGACGCCCCTGTGGACGGCGCTGACCAACCTGGCCAATTTTGCTGGCGACCCCGACGGGGCCTATCCGCCCAGGCAGGAGGCGGGCCGCATCCACCCAGATCCGTTCATCACTGCCTTTGGCAACTTCTCCGAGCTGCGGCGAATCATCAACAACCCGAACAACCTTAGCTTGGCGGATCAAACCACGCTGCAGACGGCGGGCTGCATGCTGGGCATGCTGGCCGACAACATTCTGCGGATTGAGGCGGCTGCCAACGCCGGGGATCCAGCAGCTCAGATCCTTCGGGATGACATTCAAGCCAGCCGTAGGGGTGATCTGAATGCCTCTAACCGCTTCTACCTGCCGCTGCGCTACATCTTCCCCACCAGCGACTTTGGCCAGGCGGATCCCATAGAGAGCGAGCGGCGAGGCGCCTACTCCTGGCTGCCGGATGTGACCTACCGGGCAGTAACCGACCTCGAGCAAGTGGCTCTTCGGCCTCGCTCCACCATCAACGACTGGCGTTTGCCCCATGCCACTGCCACTTGCCCCAGCAGCACCCTACTCGGTGGCAACCATCCCAACAGCAACCAGATGGAGCTGATCCGAGTCGGCGACCAGTGCCATCGCGTGCCCTTCAAAGATTCGGTGTTTTACGATGGCCGCGAGGCAATGGCGGTGCGGGCCCTCAACATCGACCTGGCCCTTTTGACCAACAACGTCCAGGGGCAGGACAAGGGCTTGATCAACGGAGATACTTGGCTGCCTGCCGGCGTGCAAGAAGGCCGCGAGGGGGGTATTTTCTACGCCTTCCGGGAAGATGCGGTGCGGGAGGATGCCATTGCCCGCCCGCCTTTGACCAACTTCGCCGCCTATCAAACTGCCTGGCAAGCGGCAAACGCCAGCGGCGCCCCTCCTTCCCTCATCATGAATGCCGGTCAGCCTGGTCGCAACCAACTGGTCGGCGATCC
>NZ_JANSJA010000066.1:0-1371 GCF_047462335.1 Synechococcus sp. H60.1 | reverse complement strand
TTAAGTCCTGAGTTTGTTGGTACTGCCGCACCCAGCGGTGTACTGTTCTTTTGGTTACCATGAACCGTTCGGCTACCTGGCGGATAGAGGTCTGACCTGCCTGATAAGCTGCTACAACTCTTTGCCGTAGATCCAAAGAATGGGTTGGCATCTCTTTCTCTCCTTCCTCTTGAATACCTGTACCCTATTTTAAATTAACAAGCTGTAGCATTTATGCTCTTGCAGGGGAGCTCAAAGGGAGAAAGTGGCTGGAGAGAAACTTAATGCCAAGTTTGGAGAGGGCACCTGTTGGATAATGACCAGATTCCTCGGAAGGGGATGTGGGGTAGTTTACGCTTTGATCGGCACTTTCTTCTCTAGCCACTGGGCCACTTGATCAGCCAAATCAACCCCTTCTAACTGGCAGATCTCCCGCAGCATAGTTGGGCTGGTGACATTAATCTCTGTCAGCCGTTCCCCGATGACATCAATTCCAACAAAATAGAGTTTCTCCTGCCGCAGCACCGGCGCCAAAGCTGCGCAGAGGGCCCGTTCTTTTTCGGCAATCTCGGTTTTCTCCACCCGACCCCCAGCGGCCACATTGCCACGGAAATCCCCCTCCCCAGGGATCCGATTGACGGCGCCCAAAGGCTCGCCCTCCAGCAGCAAAATGCGCTTATCTCCCGCTGCTGCCTGCGGCAAATACTCTTGCACCATCACGGGCAGCCGACCGAATTGGGTGCTCAGCTCAATTAAGGAATTGAGGTTTGGATCGCCGGCGTTGATCCGCAGGATCCCTTCCCCACCCTTGCCGCCCAGGGGCTTGAGTACCGCCTGCCCCACCTGCTCGACGAATTGGCGTAGCAAGGCCTTGCTGCTGCTGACGCAGGTACGCGGGATCCACTCTTGGAATTGCAAAGCATAGAGCTTTTCGTTGGCGGAGCGGATCCCGGCAGGATGGTTGAGCACTAGGGTGCGGCGGGGGGAGAGATGATCCAGAAGGTAGGTGGCGTAGAGATAGGCCGCGTCCACCGGCGGATCCTTGCGCATCCATACTGCTTGCATCTGGCTCAAGGGCAACAAGCGCCGTTCTTTGACCTCGTACCAGGGATCCGCTCCTAGATCCAACACAATTTCCTCAACGGATCCCCAGGTTTCCCCTTGATCCCAGTAGAGGTCAGCCAATCCAAGGCAAAAAATGCGGTGGCCTCGTCTCTGCAGCGCCTCCATCAAGGCAACGCTGGTGTCGTGGTTCACCTGCAACTGAGACAACGGATCGACAATGAAAGCTACCTGCATGAATGGTTTGAGCAACGAAAAGCTGCCCTGAGTATGCAACAAATTGGAGCGGATTGCTCCCGGCTAGCAGGCCGGTTCGGCAGTAGTAGAAAG
>NZ_JANSJA010000065.1:0-1384 GCF_047462335.1 Synechococcus sp. H60.1 | reverse complement strand
GGGTTTAATAGGGGTAGTGTTCCCCCTTCGGGGGGATCCCTAGAAATTGGAAACTGCCGTTGGAGGCTCCCATTTGGCCGGGTGGGCATGTTCCCCCTTCGGGGGGATCCCTAGAAATTGGAAACTTGGCAATTCGGTTGGTGACTCGACCGGCAACTCGGTTGGTTCCCCCTTCGGGGGGATCCCTAGAAATTGGAAACTAACATCAAGGCCAACCGTCAGCCTCCTCCCCTTGTAAGGGTTCCCCCTTCGGGGGGATCCCTAGAAATTGGAAACCCCTGCAAGCAGGGATCCACTCAATACCTCGTCAGGCGAAACGTGTTCCCCCTTCGGGGGGATCCCTAGAAATTGGAAACGGCTTTTCCGCTTTTGCACGGGGTGGGCCGATGTAGAGTTCCCCCTTCGGGGGGATCCCTAGAAATTGGAAACCAAAACGTCGGCGTTGTCGCCAACGTGCTGGGCCAGCAGGTGTTCCCCCTTCGGGGGGATCCCTAGAAATTGGAAACGTCATGACTTCTTCTTTTTCTTCTTCTTCTGGGCTTCGTGTTCCCCCTTCGGGGGGATCCCTAGAAATTGGAAACTCATCTGGGTGCTCAATCCGACATGTAAAGTAGTAGGAGCGTTCCCCCTTCGGGGGGATCCCTAGAAATTGGAAACTTTGTCTTGCCGTGATGCTGGGAGGGTAAACCACAGCGTTCCCCCTTCGGGGGGATCCCTAGAAATTGGAAACGATAGAATGCGGGTAGGGGGTTGGGGGGAGAGAAGAGTTCCCCCTTCGGGGGGATCCCTAGAAATTGGAAACTCCAAAAACTTCATCTCGAGCTTTAACTCTTTGATAGACGTTCCCCCTTCGGGGGGATCCCTAGAAATTGGAAACGAGCATAGGATATCTTTGTTGGCCCTGGCAGCCTTGGGTTCCCCCTTCGGGGGGATCCCTAGAAATTGGAAACGCCAGGAAGTCAAGGAGTTCCTGGCCAGAGTAGTCCCGGCCGTTCCCCCTTCGGGGGGATCCCTAGAAATTGGAAACGAACGGCGTGCGCCAAATGGCCGAGGTGCGCACCATCGAGTTCCCCCTTCGGGGGGATCCCTAGAAATTGGAAACCCAGCTATACGGGGCAAACCAACGTGTATAGTATCGAGCATGAGTTCCCCCTTCGGGGGGATCCCTAGAAATTGGAAACGTCCGATATAGACGTATTCCATTTGAGTCCTCCTGTTCCCCCTTCGGGGGGATCCCTAGAAATTGGAAACCCGCAGTTCGGGAGCCAGTAGCTCCCGTCGCTTAAAAGTTCCCCCTTCGGGGGGATCCCTAGAAATTGGAAACTCTTTGACCTTTAGCTTGTGAACTCCTAGTTTGTAGGTTCCCCCTGTCTCTTATACACAA
>NZ_JANSJA010000064.1:63392-73626 GCF_047462335.1 Synechococcus sp. H60.1 | reverse complement strand
GGTGGGGAATCCCGCGCCTTACGTTGAAAGACAACGCTAAGGTGCAACCAGGCCAGTCTCAGGGATCCCTCAACAGCACCGTCTCGGTCACAGCGGCACTTTGTCCCAACCGGTCGAAAACTCGCAAACTAAGCAGGTAGGAGCCGGGCACCAAGTTTGAAGGGGGGCGGATGCGGAAGCGGGTAGTGCAGGACACCTCGCCGGAGACACAGTTGACCTGGGCTGCTGACAGCGTCTGCACCTCGATCCCTGACCATGACACCTGAAACGCCAGCTCCGCCGGGATCCGACCCGGCACCGACACCGAGACCCCGACCTCCAAAAAGCCGCCCCGGCTGACGGCGGCAGGAATGTCGCTGCTGGTGATTAGCGGCGGCAAAGGGGTTCTGGCAGTGAGCGCGTCGGCACCACAACTGACCGAAGCTACACTCAGCAGGGCCAGCGCCAACTCCCAAAGTCTAGATCCCAGCTTGATCACAGGACTCCCGCCCCAAAACTAACTCCCCCAAGTATAGAGGATGGAGGTGACAGCTCTAGCGTCAGTTTTGCGGGAACTCAAAAACTCACACTATATGTGGTGTCGAGCTGGATATTTGCCCGGAGCATCTGCTAGAGTAAAGCCCATAACCTGTCGAGCAGCCGGGCTATGGAAGTGGAAGAGGAGCTAAAAGCCTTGCGGGCGCGTGTGCGTAACTTGGAGCGCTCCCTAGCAGAGTCAGAAGCACTGTCGTTGCAGCAGATTGAATGTACCCATCGCCTGGAACGGCAACTGCTTGAAGTGCAGGCCCAACTGCAGGAGCGGGAGCAAGCTTTGCAGGCTTGTCAAGAGGAGAAGGCGCGGCTGGAACAACGTCCTACCCTAGAAGCTTTTCAGCTCCAACAGCAACACATTGAAGAGTTACAAAATCTCCTCTGGGAAATGGAGCGCCGACCCACGCTGGAGCACTACCAGATCCTGCAGCAACAGTTGCAGACCAGCCAAGCAGAAATCGAAACCCTGAAGGCAGAACTGCAGCGGCGCGTTGATCCGGCCCGGTTCTATCAACTGCAGCAGGAGCTCTTGGAGCTGAAACAGCAGGCCAACCAGTTGGGAGAATATGCCGTCAAGTTGCCGCAGGTGCAGCTTTTGCAAGCCCAATTGCAGCTCCGCATCCAAGAGCTGGAGAAGGAAAAGGCACAGTTGCAGGCGCAAATCCAGGAGCTGGCCGGTCGGCCTTCTGCGCAGGAAATGGAAACCCTACGGGCGGAGCTGGAAGCGGCCCACCGCCAGGCCGAGGCTGAGTGGCAGCGTCTCAAGGTGGATCTGGAAAGCGAAAAGGCACGCCTGGAAGCCGACTTGAATGCGGCACAGCAACGTCTTCGCGAATTGGAAGAACGCCCTTCGCAGGAGCAATGGGCAAGCTTGCAAGCGGAGCTGAACCGCTTGCGCCAACAAGCCTCTTTTGCCAAGGCTGAGCGAGCCACCTTGCTGGCGGAGCTGCAGCAGAGCCAGCAGCGTCAGGCAGAACAGACCCAGCAAATTGCCAAACTGGAGGCGGAGCTACAGGCTCTGCGCCAAGAGCCAAAAGCCCAAGGGGATCCCAGCGGCGAGGCGGAGTCCCTGCAGGCGCAGCGGCTCCTTGCTCTAAAAGAGCAAGTGCAGGCTCTCACCCGTGAGCTCGACGCCTTACGGGCTGATCGGGATCAGCTTCTCCAAGAGCTGGCTCAGCGGCCCACCTTTGCCCAGTGGCAGGAAGTGCAGCAGCAGGTTCGGGAGCTGGCCCAGCGACCAACTCGGGAAAGCCTGGAAGAAGCCCAGCGGGCACGGGAGCTGGCGGAGGCCCATTATCTGGTTAGCCAAAAACAGATCGAGAAGCTGCAGCAGCAGGTGGCGACTTTGAAAACCGAGTGTGTGCAGGCCCACGCCTATGCCCAAACTCAGGAAAAAGAGGTGGCTCTGTTGTTGCAACGCAACCAGGAGCTGGAGGAACAACTGGCCGCCCTGCGGCAGTCGTCTGCAGCTCCTCCCCAAGCAGTTGTCGAGCTCAGGTCTGGCCGCCCAGCTCAGGAACGGGTTCAGGCGGTGCCTGAAGGGCCTGCTCCCTCCCCACCCACCAGCCGACCCACAACTGGGAGAACGCCCGCTGGTGGGATCCCCCCCCTTACCCTCAAGGAGGAGCAGGATCACACAGAAAGGCTGCTGAAGCGCTCTGTTTTGGCCACGGGCTGCAGCGGCGGAGAAAGGGGGGAGCGCAGCCGCATCGAGTTGCCGGCTTTTGTGCAGCGGCGGCCCTACTGAGGTTGCCATTCTTGCGGATCCAAGCGCTCTCCCGCCTGGAAACGGGGCCAGGCCCAGCGCAGCAGGGATCCCAGTTGGGCGTGAAACCGCTCCGGCCGAAATTGCAGAGCATGGGCACGAATCTGCTGCGGATCCCACTCCTGTCGCTCTGCCTGGCGCAGTCCTTCGACGAGGGCTTCCACACTGGCTTCGGGGATGAGGATCCCCGTTTGGCCGTGGATGACGGTCTCCCGGGTGCCTCCCCAGTTCAGGGCGACTACGGGGCGGCCACAAGCTTGCGCCTCCACCGGCACCAGGCCAAAATCCTCCTCCCAGGGGAACAGCAGCAGCCGGCAGTTGGCCAGCAACTCCTGCAGACGGTCTTGGGGCTGGTGGGGCAAAAACTCCACTTGCGGCCCTGCCAGTTGCTTCAGTCGCGGCAGCTCCGGCCCTTCCCCCACCACCACCAAACGGCGGCCCAGTTGCTTGCAGGCAGCAATGGCCAGATCCACCCGCTTGTAGGGCACCAGCCGGCTCACCACCAGGTCGTAGTCGGCTTGGGGATTGGCCACCGGCTCAAACCCCTGCAGGGGCACCGGCGGATAGATAACCACGGCCTCGCGGCGGTAGAGCTTGGCGAGGCGACGGCGAATGTGCTGCGAGTTGGCAATCAACAGATCTGGTCGCTGGGCTGCCACAAAATCCCACTGGCGTAGGCGGTGCAGCAGCCAGTGGCTGAGGGAGGAGAGAGGGCGGAGCCCTCCCAGACCTGCCCGTTTTAGATAGAGTTCTCGGCTTTCCCAGAGATAGCGAGGGGGGCTGTGGATATAACTGAGGTGCAGAGTGGAGGCCCCCGTCAGGATCCCTTTGGCAAAGGCATGGCTGCTGGAGATTACACAGTCATAGCCGGAAAAGTCGAAGCTCTCGTAGGCCAAAGGCATCCAGGGCAGGATGTACTTTAGGCGGGCATGGTAGCTGCGGCGCAGCACCCCCAGCCGGCGCGCCCAGCCCTGCAAAAACGAAGTGTGAATCGACAGCTTCTGCCAGCCCGGCGGCAAGGTGTGGGCCGAGAAAAGGCTGACATAGAGAGGAGCTTGCGGGGCAAAAGACACCAACTCCTGCAAAACCCTTTCCGATCCCCCCGGCCAGATGAGGTACTCATGCACCAACGCTAGGCGTTGTGGCCAAGCGGGATCCCAGCTTGGGGCAGGGTCGGGCATGGCTAGGATTCTGCAGGGCGGCGCTTCTGGCCGATGGGCCCGCTTACCTGCCGGGCTTTCTCGTCAAGGCGTTCGCTGATGTAAGCGTAGATCTCGCGGAAGCGGGGTACTGCCCGCATCTCTAGGCGGCTGCCGTCTTTGAGGGTAAGCACCATATCGCCCCACGTGCCCAGGCCCCGTGGCACCGTCACCACCCTGGCAATCTCTTTGTAAATGACATCAGAGCGCTCCTTCCCCCCCCAGCCGCCAATGACAGTGATGCGGCGGTTGGTAATCCGGTAGTGAACCCACAGCCTGCGCACCAGCGCCCCCACAAACAGAGGCAAGCCGACGAGGGTGAGGCCGAGGAAGGAGTTCAACACCAGATCGCCCGTGTGAGGGCCGCCCTCAAAAAAAACCTCTTCTTTGATAGCCATGCCCAGTCGAGTGTTAGCAGAGACAATGTCTAAAAACAATCTTAAACAGTTTCTTAGCCTTTCCCAACTGCCGGGGAAGCTAGCGGGAGAGGCGGGATCGGGTTTGCCGTTGAAGGGCTTGCGCTGAGCAATAGGTGGCCCAGATCAGGCGAACAAACAGGGCTATCACAACCAGCGCCACGGCTGCTGCCCCGATATTGCCCAGCCAGCCCCATCCCTCTAACCCGGTCAGGGCTACCAAGGCCCAAGAGGCAGGGTGCAGCATTCCCCCCAAAAGAAGAATCTGGGAAAACAGGTGCCCAGCCGTAAAGCGGGATCCCAACACCACCAGCGCCAGTCCGCCGCCGATGTTGATTAGCCCCATATTGCCCAAAAAGGCGTAGCAGATGTGCCAGGCGTATTTCTGTTTGGGCACCTCTTGCCAGGAAAGGGGTTCCCTAGGGATCCCTGGCAAATCCTGCGGAGCGGGCAGCAGCGGCTGAACTTGGCTGAGGATGAGGCCCAGGACGATGGCTGCCAGCAGCATCACCACTCCCGCCTTTACATTGAGCTTGCCAGGGATGGCCAACTCGGGATGTGCCCACATTGCAGGTTCTCTGGATCCCGTCCTAGCCTATCCTGTCTTTGCCCCCAACCGGGAGATTGGCCAGCGGACTACTGGCTGGAGGGGCTTGGCTATCCGGGTAGAGCGGCGTGCCACAGCGCTTGCAGAATTGGGCATCCTCATCGTGCTGGGAGAGACCACAGCCTGGGCAGGCCCACTGAACTGAGTTGCCGCTTTTCACCAGTTGCTTGATGAGCTCCCCCACTTGCCAAGGGATCAGGGCCACGCCCGTCAAGATCATCAGCACCGTCAACAGCCGGCCCAGCTCGGAGGTGGGGGTGAGATCCCCAAACCCCACCGTGGTCATGGTGACAACAGAAAAGTAGAAAGCATCCAAAAAGGTGGCAAAAGCGGTGGGATTGGCCGGATGTTCCACCTGGTAGATAAGGCCAGAGTAGACAAAGACAATCGCAAAGAGAGTAAAAAGGATGCGCAACAAGATGCGGGTGTCAGCAGAGATTACCTGACCCAATAGGGTCTTGCCCTCCACTAGGCGCAGCAGCCGCAGGATGCGAAACCAGCGCAGGAGACGGATAAAGCGAATATCGGCTAGACCAGCAAAAAACGGCAAAATCGCCAGCAAGTCAATGAGCGAATAGAGGCTGAAGACGTAGCGCAGCTTCTGCGGAGCCGCTGCCCAACGCAGCAGGTACTCCACTACAAACAGGCCAAGGATCAGGCGATCCAGCCGCTCTAGGCTAAGGCGCACCTCCAAGGGCAGGGGGTAGGTTTCCGCCACAAAGAAGGTGGACGAGCAGAGAACCAGGGCTGCCACCAGTAAATTGACCCAGCGGCTTTCGGGAGTGTCTTCATCTCCCCAATACCGCTGGAGGAGGCCAGCAGGGACAAGCTTGGCTTGAGGGGAGGCCTGGGAGGGCAGGGTGGTCACAAACGGGATCCAGCTGGGAGAGATCGAGAGAGTTTCCTTTGAGCGCCTATTGGGCGTACCTTGACTAGGGTAATGGAAACTGGTAAGTGGAGCGAACTTCGCTCCTGCAAACGTCTAGGCTTGAGTTGAGTATTGAATCGATGTTGCCTCCCATTGTCCTGGCTTCGCAATCTCCTGCCCGCCGCCAACTGTTAGAAGCTGCCCGGATCCCTTTCCGCGTTCAACCCAGCTACTTTGACGAAAGCCAAATCCAAAGCTCGGATCCGGTGGAGCTGGTGCAGAAGCTGGCCTCGGCCAAAGCCGAAGTGGTGGCGGCCCAACAACGGCAGCCCGTCTTGGTTATCGGGGCCGACTCGGTGCTCTACCTAGGTGGCGAGATCCTGGGCAAGCCGGCCAATGCTCTGGAAGCGGAACGGCGCCTGCGGCAAATGCGGGGCGAGGTGGGGGAGCTCTATACGGGCCATGCCTTGATTGACACGAAGCAGAACCGCCGCCTCGTCCACTATGCGGTCACACGGGTGTTTTTTGCCAAGCCCAGCGACGAGGAGATCCGCGCCTACGTGGCCACCGGCGAGCCGCTCAATTGTGCGGGCTGCTTTGCCATCGACGGTCGGGGCAGCCTGTTTGTGGAGCGGATTGAGGGGTGTCCTGGCAACGTCATCGGGTTAAGTTTGCCCCTGCTGCGGCGCATGATCCAGGAGTTGGGCTACTCCCTCACCGAAGTCTGGAGTTAGCTAGGGGGGGTGGACAAGTCCCGCACTGCACTGGCAAAGCCAGGGCCGGGATCCAAACACCCCCGCCAAGAGGCGGTGAGCGCTGCTGGAGTCGAGGACACCTACGCGGTGGGGCAGCCTATGTCTGCTCGTGGAGGGACTGCAAGATCCCGTTGAAGCGGAAAAGGAGGAGGTCACCCGTCTAGATGCCGCTTGAGCAGCTCGTTGGCTAGCTTAGGATCCGCCCGCCCTTGGGTTTTTTTCATCAATTGCCCGACAAAGTAGCCAAAGAGCTTGGTTTTGCCCCCGCGATACTGCTGCAGTTGCTCGGGGTTTTCTGCCAGCACCTCGGCAATCATCTGCTCCAAGAGGTGGCTATCGGAGATTTGGGTCAGGCCCTTGGCCTCCACCAAGGCGCGGGCAGAGCCACCTTTTTCCAACAGCTCCGGCAGGATCTCCTTGGCAATTTTGCTGGAAATGACGCCCTGCTCGATGAGGCTAATTAACTCGGCCAGGGTTTCCGGTTTTAGGGCAATGTCGGGGTAGTCCAGCTTGTGGGTGTTGAGGTAGCTGGCAATGTCGCTCATCATCCAGTTGGCGGCTGCCTTCGGGTCAGCGCCAGCGGCAACCACGGCCTCAAAGTACTCGGCGGTGTTGCGCTCGTCGCTGAGGTAGCGGGAGTCGTACACCGAAAGGCCATATGCCTCCTGGTAGCGCCGCCGCTTCACGCCGGGCAATTCCGGCAGCTCCGCCTGCCAGCGGGCTTTTTGCGCCTCGGTAACGCGAATAGGCGGCAGATCCGGCTCGGGAAAATAGCGGTAGTCGCTGGATCCCTCTTTCTTGCGCATGCTGATGGTGCGCTGGCTGTTTTCTTCCCAAAGGCGGGTTTCCTGCACGATAGGCTCGCCTGCTTCCAAAGCCTTGACTTGGCGGTTGAACTCGTACTCAATCGCCCGCTGGATAGCGTTGAAGGAGTTCATGTTTTTGATTTCCACCTTCGTGCCGAAGGTTTGACTCCCCAGCGGACGCACCGAGATGTTGACATCGCAGCGCAGGGATCCCTCCTGCAGGTTGCCATCACACAGGCCGGCGTAGCGCAGGATGCGGCGCAGCTCCTGCACATATTCGGCTGCTTCTTCCCCGGTGCGGATATCCGGCTCGCTGACGATCTCGATGAGGGGGACTCCTGCCCGGTTGAAATCCACCAGGGAATAGCTGGATCCCGCAAGGCGATCGCTGCCGGCATGCACCAACTTGCCCGCATCTTCTTCGATGTGCAAACGAGTGATGCCAATGCGCTTGGTGCGGCCGTCGCTAAGCTGGATCTCAACCCAACCGTGGGTGGCAAGGGGCAGGTCGTACTGGGAGATTTGGTAGTTTTTGGGCAAGTCGGGGTAGAAGTACTGCTTGCGGTCAAACTTGCTGTAAGGGGCAATGGTGCAGTTGAGGGCCAAGCCAGCCTTGACTGCGTATTCCAGCACTTTCTCGTTGAGCACCGGCAGGGTGCCGGGCAGGCCCATGCAGATGGGATCTATCTGAGTGTTGGGGGGAGCGCCGAAGGCCGTCGCGCTGCTGGAGAAGATCTTGGAGCGGGTGCTGAGCTGGCAGTGCACCTCCAGCCCAATGACAGCTTCGTATTCCACTTTGGCAGGAGCAGCAACCGTCATGGCCAAAAGAGTAAAGGGCAGGTTTCCCCATTCTAGTGGGATGTCACCAGCTCCTGACCCGCTGCCTCAAACGGTGGGGCGGATCTCAAAGGTGGAGAGGCCCTCGGGTGGCTCGGAGCGGTGTTCGACGCCCTCCACCTGCGAGCCGGGGCTGCCCTGCTGACACCAGCGCAGCATTGCCTCCACCGCCGCCGGGGATCCCTCAAAAACGGCCTCGACACGGCCATCCCGCAAGTTGCGCACCCAACCGTGGACACCGGTGCTGCGGGCCATGGCTTCCGTGTAAGCCCGAAACCCTACCCCCTGAACTCGCCCGCGTACCCAAACGTGAACGCGAACTGTGTCACTCATGTCGACAGGGATCCCTCCTCCGAGGTGCTGCGGGGTTCTGGAGCTGCTGGCGGCTCGGCTGGCTGGGCCGTAGTTTTCTCGGCCTGCTGCTCTAGGCGCTGCCAGAGAACGTGGACAAGGGTAACCAACGCCAGGATCCCCAACGAGATCCCGCAGGCGTACCCAATGGCTTGCCACAGCACAGGAGACATGCGCCAACCTCGCTTGTGCAGAAAGCTCCCTTCTGACCTTATCAGACAGAAATGGAAGAGAGGGGATCCCTCTCCCCGACAACACCCCCCAAGCTGGACAAGATTCGGCACAATGGGGAGAAGTGTTTCTAGCGAGCAGTTGAGAAGAGGCCATGGCCTACAAACTCTGGATCGACGGCCAATGGGTGGATAGTCAAGGGGGAGACCTGATGGTTATCGAGAACCCGGCCACGGGGGAGAAACTAGCGGAGGTGGTGGACGCCAGCCCCGCCGATGTGGATCGGGCAGTACAGGCTGCCCAAACCGCCTTTTCCGATGGCCGTTGGTCGAAGCTCACCCCCGCCGAGCGATCCCTGGCCCTCTGGAAACTGGCGGATTTGATCGAGGCGCAGGCTGCTGAACTGGCGCGCCTGGAGTCGGAAAACACCGGCAAGCCCTATGAGTTGGTGAGCTTGGGAGGGGATCTGCCTTTTGCGGTAGATAACCTGCGTTTCTTTGCCGCTGCCGCCCGCGACATCCATGGCTTCAGCGCCGGAGAATACGCCAAGGGTTACACCTCACTATTTCGCAAGGAGCCGGTGGGGGTGTGCGCGCAAATTACCCCCTGGAACTACCCGCTGCTGATGGCCGTCTGGAAGATTGGCCCTGCCCTAGCCGCCGGCTGCACGGTAGTGCTCAAGCCTGCTCCCACCACTCCTCTAACCACCTTGAGGCTGGCGGAGCTCACTGCCGAGGCCGGGATCCCGCCGGGGGTGGTCAACATCGTTACCGGAGGCAATGCCACTGGCCAAGCCCTGGTGGAACACCCGCAAGTGCGCATGGTCAGCCTCACTGGCTCTACCGCCACCGGCAAGCAGGTGATGCGCACCGCCGCCAACACCCTGAAGCGGGTGCATTTGGAACTGGGGGGCAAGGCACCCTTCCTGGTTTTTGCAGATGCCGACGTGGAAAGCGTGGCTGCCAAGGCCGCCTTTGCCGCCACCTTCAACAGCGGCCAGGACTGCACGGCAGCTACCCGCGTCTATGTGCACGAGAGCAAGCTGGCGCAGATGCAAGAGGCCATTGTCGAGGCAATGCGCAAGGTGGTGGTGGGGCCTCCCTTTGAGGCGGGGGTGGAGATGGGGCCCCTGGTCTCGGCAGCCCAGCGAGAGCGGGTGATGGGATTTGTGGAGCGGGCCAAAGCCGAGGGAGCCAAGGTGCTGACCGGCGGGCGGATCCCTTCCCAACTAGACCGGGGCTACTACTACGAACCCACAGTGATTACCGATGTCGATCAAAAAGCGGAGATCGTGCAGAGTGAGGTTTTTGGGCCGGTTCTCACGCTCGGCTCGTTCCGCGAAGAAGCGGAAGCGCTACGCCTGGGCAATGACGTCCTATACGGGCTGGCGGCTTCTGTGTGGACTCAAGACATCGGACGAGCGATGAAGCTGGCCGCCGATCTGGAGGTGGGCACCGTCTGGATCAACGATCACCTCCCCATCGCCTCGGAGGCCCCCCACGGCGGCTTCAAGCAATCGGGATTTGGCAAAGATCTCTCGGCAGAGGCGGTGCGCGACTATCAGATTACCAAGCATGTGATGATCGCCACCCCCTGAAGCTACGACCATCCTGAGCAGCCATAAAACGAAATGGCAGCAATCCAGCAGGAACATCCCCTGTCCCGCAGAAACCCTGCGCCGCCTTCTTTGCGCTGGCAACGCGGGCTCACCTCTGGAAGGGGGGTCGGGGGTGAGGGTGCAGAAATCTCGGTCGCGCAAGCAGTGCGTCGCTTTAAGACAGTAGACTATGTTAACCCTTCCGCCAACTAAAGTCGGTGGATGCTTACGCAGCCCATAAACGGACCCGTAAAGGCGTTGTCAAACTGCCTCTATACAGTCCCTTGAAGCAAAGCTCCAAGGTTCTTTTCTAAGTAGGAACGCCTCTCAA
>NZ_JANSJA010000064.1:38181-63292 GCF_047462335.1 Synechococcus sp. H60.1 | reverse complement strand
ACAGTCCCTTGAAGCAAAGCTCCAAGGTTCTTTTCTAAGTAGGAACGCCTCTCAATCTCGTCGGTTGGCAACTAATGCTTGTGGGCTTTTCCGCCCCGCACTAAAGCCCGCCAAGCTATCCTTCTGTGTACAGCTCTCAATTTGCCCTCGATCTGGGAAGTTAACCGTCGATGACCCACCTCCCCAAGTCACCCCTGGGATCCGTAACCCTAGCCCCTCCCCGCACCTTCCCCCTTACCGCTGTCGTCGGACAGCAAACCGCCAAGCTGGCTCTATTGCTGGCGGCGGTGGATCCCAGCTTGGGAGGGGTGGTGCTGGTGGGGCCGCGCGGCACGGCCAAGTCGGTCTTGGCCCGAGGGATCCAGGCCCTGCTACCTCCCATCGAGGTCATCGCCGGCTCCTATTGCAACGACGACCCGGCGCGGCCTGAGACCTGGTCGGACTGGGCCAAGGCCCGCTACCCGCAGGGGACGACACCCCCCACCCAACTGATAGCCCCTCCCTTTGTCCAGATTCCCCTGGGGGTGACGGAGGATCGGCTGCTGGGATCCGTGGATGTGGAGGCCTCGGTGAAGCAGGGGGAAACGGTCTTCCAGCCAGGGCTCTTGGCTGCCGCCCACCGGGGTGTGCTCTATGTGGACGACATCCACCTCTTAGACGACGCCATCGTCAACCTGCTGCTGACGGTGGTGGGAGAGGGGGTAAACCGCCTGGAACGGGAAGGGCTGAGCCTGCAGCACCCCTGCCGGCCTCTCTTGGTGGCCACCTACAACCCCGAAGAGGGATCCCTGCGCCCCCACCTACTGGATCGCCTAGCGCTGGTGGTGCCGGTGGGGCAGGAGCTGAGCCTGGAGGAGCGAGGGGAAATTGTCCAGCGGGCAACTCGATTTGTCGACGCCCCTGATCCCTTTCTGGCCGAGCATCAGGCGGAAGTGGAGGAAATCCGCACCCGCATTCTCCTGGCGCGGGAGTGGCTGCCCCAGGTCAAGCCACAGCGGGAGCAGATCCACTACCTGGTGCAGGAGGCCATCCGCGGCAATGTCCAAGGCCATCGAGGGGAGCAGTTTGCCCTGCGGGCGGCCTCTGCCCTGGCGGCGCTGGAGGGACGGGATCACCTCTTGGCCGAAGACCTGCAACAGGCAGTGCAACTGGTGCTGCTGCCCCGCGCCCGCTACAACCCCGACCAGCCACCTCCTCCCCCACCCCCATCCCAGCAGTCGGATCCCCAGCCGCCAGAGCCCGACAAGGAGGGAGAAGACAGAGAAGAGACGGAACCCCAGCCGGAAAATCTCAGCCTGCCCCAGGAGTTTTTCTTCGATCCCGAACAAGTGGCCCTTGACCCGCGCCTCTTGGCCTTTGCCCAAGCGCTAAACCAACAGGGAAAAACGGGATCCCGCAGCTTGGTGTTTAGCACCGACCGGGGCCGCTACGTCAAGCCCATCCTGCCCCAGGGAGCCAACCCCCGCATCGCCGTTGACGCTACCCTGCGGGCTGCCGCCCCCTATCAGAAAAGTCGCCGCCTGCGGCAGCCGGGGCGGGCCGTCATCGTCGAGCCTGGCGACATCCGCGCCAAGAAGCTGGCCCGCAAAGCTGGAGCCTTGGTGATCTTCGTGGTGGATGCCTCTGGCTCCATGGCTCTTAACCGCATGCAGGCGGCCAAAGGCGCGGCTCTGCGCCTACTGACCGAGGCCTACCAAAACCGCGACAAGGTTGCCCTGATTGCCTTTCGCGGCGAGGCTGCCGAAGTGTTGCTGCCCCCCACCCGCTCCATCGAGCTGGCCCGCCGCCGCCTGGAATCCCTGCCCTGTGGCGGCGGATCCCCCCTGGCCCATGCTCTCACCCAAGCGGTGCGCCTGGGGGTGAACGCTCGCGCCAGTGGCGACGTGGGTCAAGTCATGCTGGTGGCCCTTACCGATGGCCGAGCTAACATCCCCCTCAGCCGCTCTCTGGGACGCAGCGAAGGCGATCCCACTGACCTGAAGCAGGAGCTGCGGGAGATCGCCCTGCGTATCCGCGCCCTGGGGTTGAAGCTGCTCTTAATCGACTCGCAGAGCCGCTTTGTAACCACTGGCTTTGGCGCCGAGCTGGCCGAGCTGGCGGGCGGACGCTACTTTCATCTGCCCCGCGCCACCGACCAGGGGATCGCAGCCGTGGCCCGCTCGGCCATGCAAGAGGGACGCCCATACCCTTGAGAGAGCAGCTCTCCCTCGGTAGGAGCTGTAACTTTTCTTAATGTTTAGTTATGATCCCTGTAGGCGCTCTCCACCTTGCCCTATGACCACAGGACTCCTGCCAGAACTGCTCCTTGAGAATCCTATGGCCGTCGACTGGGTTAGCCGGGGGGTGAGCGCAGCCATTCGCGCTCTCTTTAAGCATGCAGAGCGGTTGGAGGCGCGCGTGCGGGCAGAGCCCATTGCCAAGCTGTTGCAGGGACGCATCGACAGCTTTGAGCTGCGGGGCCAGCACCTGCAGATGTACAACGGCCTGCGGCTTTCGCTTTTGGAGCTGTTTTGCAATGCTGTGGCCATCGATTTCAGCCAAATCTGGCAGGGGCGGATCAAGCTGCGGCAGCCGGTGCAGGCCACAATGCGGGTGGTGCTGAGCGAAGCGGATCTGGCGCAATCTTTCAACACCCCTTTTGTGCTGAGCAAGCTGGCCCAGGTGGGGCAGGAAGGCAAGCCTCTGTCGTTTCATCAGGTCGAGGTTCACATCACCCCAGAGCAGCGGCTGCAATTGCAGGCCAAGGTTCAGTCAGGGGGAGCAAAGCCCTTGCAGGTGGGCTTTTCCGCTCGCATTCAGGTGCTAGAACGCCGCCGCATTTGCTTTGCCGATCCCCTGTGTGAAGGCGACACAGAGGAGGGGCGGACCCTGAGCCAAGCCTTGGTGGATCACCTGAATGCGCTCCTGGATTTGGATCGGCTAGCCCTGCAAGGGAGCGAGCTGCGGGTAGATCGGGTGTGCCTACAGCCTCAACAGATGATCCTCTACGGCAGCGCTACTCTGGTGCGGTTTCCCACCCGCCAACCCCACTGGGAAAATGCTTGACAACCTTTCAGGCGGCGTGTACGCTCAAGACTGGTGAGGAGTGAAGAGAAGAAGCCTCTGGGGTCGAAACACGGACAGACGCCCAGAGGTTTTTTCATGACCTGGTTAGCCTCGACGGGGACACCGCACCCATACCTAGCCCCCGAGCTTCAACTCTTCTCAACTCAACCATAGGGGACTTTTCCCAACACGCACCTGGCACAACTTTTGCTCGGAAAGGTTCGAAAGAGTCTCCCCTGAGACTTAGGGGTCTTGGTTCAGTTGCAAGTGCCCTCCCAGGTCATCGCCTGCCAGAAGGCCGCGGAAGGTTGGTGCAATACAATGCGATTGCCATCGGGATCCTGGAAGTCCACCTCCTGGCCGTGAAAGGCCTGCCGCAAGGGCGAAACGGGGATCTGGTGCTCCGCCAACACCGCCGCTAGGGATCCGAGGCATGCCGCCAGATCCTGCACCTGCAGGCAAAGACTTACTGCCCCCGCCTGGGCGGCAAACTCTGGATGGAGACTGCGGTAGAGGCCCAGTCGCAGGCCAGGCAGGCGAAACTCCACATACACTGGCTCTCCCTCCCTGGAGAGCTGAACTTGGGGCGGGATCCCCAAGAGGGTCTGGTAAAAGTGCAACAAACGGGGCAAATTGGGGGTGGCCAAGCTCAGCAAAGCTGCAACAATCTGCATCGCAACCGGAAAAAGGAAGCTACCCATTTTAATCCCAACTTCCGCTGATGGCCAGCCCTAACTGCGCCACTCGGAAAGGGATCCCCGTGGCGGGGGAGATTCTCTCCCAGGATTGGATTATAGTAGGTACCGAGACTTGCTGCTCTTCACGAAGTAAAAACTGGAGCAACCTACCGTGGGGCTATTCAGCCGATTTTCCCGTGACATGGGCATCGATCTGGGCACGGCCAACACCCTAGTCTATGTGGCTGGCCGCGGCATTGTCCTACAGGAGCCCTCTGTTGTCGCCATCGACCAAAACACCAAACAACCGCTGGCCGTGGGGGAAGATGCCAAAAAAATGTTGGGCCGTACCCCTGGCAACATCGTGGCTGTGCGCCCTCTGCGCGATGGGGTGATCGCCGACTTCGACACGGCGGAGATGATGCTGAAGCACTTCATCCAGCGGGTGCATGGAGGTCGTTACTTGATCGCCCCGCGCATCGTCATCGGGATCCCGAGTGGGGTGACTGGCGTGGAGCGACGGGCGGTGATGGAAGCGGCCCTGCAAGCTGGCTCGCGGGAGGTATATTTGGTGGATGAGCCGGTGGCGGCAGCAATCGGAGCGGGGCTGCCGGTGCAAGAGCCCACCGGGAACATGATCATCGACATCGGCGGCGGCACCACCGAGGTGGCCGTCCTCAGCTTGCAAGGGATCGTCCTCAGCGAGTCGGTGCGGGTGGCAGGAGACGAGCTGAGCGAGGCCATTATCCAGTACATGAAAAAAGTTCACAACCTCACCATCGGGGAGCGCACTGCCGAAGAGATTAAAATTCAAATCGGCTCTGCCTACCCAATTCAAGAGGAGCTGACCATGGAAGTGCGTGGCCTCCACCTGCTCTCGGGTTTGCCCCGTACCGTTACGGTGAAGAGCACTGAGATCCGTGAGAGCATGGCCGAGCCGCTCTCGGTCATTGTGGAGGCCATCAAGCGCACCCTGGAGCGCACGCCGCCGGAATTGGCGGCAGACATTATTGACCGCGGCATTATGTTGGCGGGAGGGGGGGCGTTGCTCAAGGGGCTAGACGCCCTGATCAGCCATGAGACCGGGATCCTGGTTCACATTGCCCCGGATCCCCTCAGTTGTGTGGTGCTTGGTACAGGACGGGTTTTGGAGGACTTCAAGACCTTGGGTCGAGTCCTGAGCGGCAGCTTCAAAGGCTAGAAGCGTTTCTCTATGCGCTTCCCTAAGGATCTTAGAATCCCAAGGGCAGGTGTGAGTCGAGTGGTTCAAAGGGGTGCTGATTGAATCGGCTACACCAGTGGTGGAGGCGCCATGGTTTGGGGCTGCTCCTGTCTGCTTCGACGATAGGAGGGGCGTGGGCTTTGCGCCAGACTCAGGGATCCCTGCTGGTGGAACTGTACAGTTGGCTCACCGCACCCATCCGCCCACCTGTGAACCCTGACGCCGTACTTAGCCAGGCCGCCACCCGCGAGCTGCAGGCCCTGGTGGCCGAGCTGCAGCGTCAAAATCGCGAGCTAAAGCAACTGCTGCAGTTTACCGAACAGATGCCCCAGGCGAGGATCCCGGCGGCAGTGGTGGGCCGCAGCGCCGATCACTGGTGGCAACAGCTCACCCTCAGCCGTGGCAGCCGACATGGGGTCAGGGTAGGAGATGTGGTCATGGCACCAGGAGGATTGGTCGGGCGGGTTGAGGCGGTAACCCCCAACACCAGCCGCGTGCTGCTGATCAGCGATCCCACCAGCCGTGTCGGGGTGATGCTCAGCCGCAGCCGGCACATGGGCATCTTGCGGGGCACCGGCACCCAGAATGCCATCTTGGATTTTTTCGATAAGGATCCCAAAGTGGAAGTGGGGGATGTGGTGGTAACTTCGGGCCTAAGCAGCTTCTACCCGGCGGGGGTTGTGGTGGGAACGATTCGAGCCATCAACCTGGATGCCAGCCCTGCCCCACAAGCCACTGTTGAACTGTCGGCGCCCCTGGGCCTCTTGGAGTGGGCCTTGATTTACCGCTATGCTCAACCTTCTGCTTCTCAACCTTAAGTCTCGCCTCAATTGGCTGGTCACCGCCTTGTCGGGGCTGTTGGCGGTGGTGGCCCCTTGGTGGCGGGGGCCAGGCTTGGAGCTGGCGGGCTTAACCCCCGACTGGCCCCTGATCTGGGTGGTGTGCTGGAGCGTGCGGCGCAAGGCTTGGCAGGGGGCTGTTGCCGGGATTACATTGGGTTTTCTGCAGGATGCCCTGACCAACCCTTATCCTACCCATGCTCTGGGGTTGGCAGTGGTCGGGATCCTCACGGCCAAGTTGCAGAAACAGCGCTACATGCAAGAGGACTTCATCTCTGTGGCTTTGATCGTCTTCGGCATGGTGGTGATTGCCGAGACGCTGATGGCACTGCAATGGATGTGGTTGACGGCCTCTCAGGGATCCGCTGGCCTCGAGCCAGCGGAAATGGTAAATTGGCTAGATGGGTTGGCGAACTCCTCGCCTGCCGCCGGTGCTATTGGCGGCAATGGCCCACGTTCTCTGGAGAGCATCTGGTGGAACCATCAGCGCAATGCTCTCACGTCGGCTATTCTAAGCAGCCTGTGGGCCCCCGCTCTCTATTGGCCCCTCAGCCGTTGGTGGCAATCTCAAGAAGAGAGCTAGCTGCAGGTTCTGGGGCCAGCGCTCTGCATTCTCCAAGCCAGCATTCCCCACAGCCGCTGCCGGGCTCGATGGGACATCAGTTGCACAGCCACTATTCCAAACGGCGGCGAAACTGCTCCTTGTCCTAGCCCCTACTTCCTCTCTCCCTGGGAGAGGGGCCGAACTTGGGTGGGGGCTTGTAGTCGCTCTCAGAGGGATCCGTTTTCGCGTGAACGACTCCCGACACTCATCTTCGTTGAGTCAACACAAGAGTACGGGCTTCACGCTTCACAAACTTGTTGGTACAGAGGTCTTGGCGTGCTGGCACCGTGCAACCCACGGCGGGAAACTCTCCGGAGATTGAACTTAATCTCCTCAATTGAAGCACAAACGGCTTTCATCCCGACACTGATTGGCTCTTGAGTCAACACAATTCACCCATACAGTGCGGGGCTTCCCGCCGATTAAGCTAAAATGACAAAGCCCTCTGCCGCCCACTGCCAACGATCCAACAGACTCTGGGTCAAGCGGATGGGAAGGTGTTGAGGTTGACTCGATTTAGTGAGAGGGATCCATGCCCCATACCATCGTCACCGATATTTGTGAAGGCGTTGCCGACTGTGTGGAGGCCTGCCCCGTCGCCTGCATTCACCCTGGGGACGGCAAAAATGCCAAAGGCACCGACTACTTTTGGATCGACTTTGCCACCTGCATTGACTGTGGCATCTGTCTTCAGGTTTGCCCTGTGGAAGGTGCGATTCTGCCAGAGGAAAAGCCGCACCTGCAGCGAGTGCCCAGCTAGCCGGGCGGGCTGCTTCTTCCCAATTTTGCAATTGCCTTTCAGCCCAGAGAAGCCAAAGCCACAACGGCGCTGCTCAACCAGTTCAAGGACAGGAGCCCGCCCAGGAAGGCCAACGGGATCAGGCCCGCCAGTCGCCACCACTCCAGATCCAGCGCCACTGCTGCCGCCCGCACCTGCCAAACCACAAACCACAACAGCGCCCCTAACCCGAGCAGGGATCCGGCCACCCCGCCTAGGGATTGGGCAGGTCCCAGCAGCAGCCAGGGCAAGCTAGCAAAGCCCGTCAGGCAGAGGAGCGCTGCAAAAGAAGGGGCAGCCCGCCCAAAACAAAAGGCCAGCGCCTGCAGCAAAGCCGCCAGGCTTACCCATCCCAGGGAGCCTGCCAGTAGCGCCAGCACCATGCTCGGCAGGTTTACCCCAAAGCGACGCACAGCCTCGAGAATGTTGAGCAGCGCCACCACCCCAAAAGCTTGCCAGAGAACAGGCTGTTGCCGCAGCGAGCGGAAGGTGCGCTCCGGCAGAAACCAAGCGCCGTAAATATTGTCCAACAGAGAGTCGAGCATGGCCGGCAAAAAGTCGGGCTGCCTTCCTATCCTAGCCGAAGGACAAAAGGGCTCCTGCAAAGCCAAGCAAGCAAATGCCGGTCCCGTCCTTGGCAAATCCCTGATGAGCACTTGACAAGCACGGCCGGCAGATGCGGTATGATGGGCTAAGGATTCTGAGGCGTTGGTGACTGCCGTTACGTTTTTGCGATCGATACCCTTCGACAATTAGGACGGGTGTGGATGTGAGAGCAGTAAGCCAAACTCGATTTGGAAACTATCGATAGTCATCCCCGATGTCCTACACTGGCTTTTCCAGGTCGAAAACCACGGTAAAACGGCGCAATAGTATCCTCAAGAAGGCTCTCGCGAGAGGGCCTTCTTGCTCTTAATGGCTGCAGGGGATCCCTGGTCAGGTAAGTTTTGAGGGGAGCTGAGGTGGTGTGGGATGGGGGTTAGGCGGCCTGTTGTTTGGTCTGTGGTCAATTTTGAACGGCAGGGATGCGGCGCCAATTGAGGTTGGAAAGCACCAGGGCGCTGAGGGGGCGGGTGTGGACCAGCAGCCCGGCAAGGAGCAGCAGCCAATGGCTCAAGGCAGAGCCGGCCAGCAGCCAATGGATGAGCAGAGCTGCCCCTCCCCCTTCTACCCCTGCCGCCAAGACCCAGGCCCAGGCGACTTTCCCGTGCCGGGACAGGAGGATCCCTTGCAATCCACCGACGCCAAGCCCCACCAGCAAGCCACGCAGCGGGCTGGCCATCGCTTGCAAGGCGTTCTGTGGCCAGGGATCCCTGGGATCGAAAGCGAAGGTTGCCACCCCCACCTGAGGGGCCAGGGTATCTGCTGCCACCCAGCCCAAAGCCGTGGCCAGTAGCGTGGCCGCCACCCACCGCCAAGAAACCTGCCGTCGCAATACCGCCCACTGGAGTAGCCCCATTCCCAAGCCAAGGCTGGCCCCAGCCACCGCTCCTTGGAGCGAACCCAAAGCAGCTAGGAGGGGAGCTGCCGCCCCCAGCCCCAGATAGCCAATCCCAGCCGCCGCCCAATTGGCCAGGAGCCAGACCAGGACCAATCCTTTGCTCTGGCGGGTCTTGCCTGAGGTGGGGAGGGTGGGCTTCGGGTGGGGGCTAACCTGTTCCTGGCCGACCTGCTGTTCAACCTCGCGCAGGCCCTGTTCTGCCGAGGGGTTGCCCGGCTCCAGCCGCAGCACTCCTTGATAGTCCATCTGGGCAAGGCCCCAATGGCCCTGCCGCTGGTGGGCCAGGCCGCGGTACAGATAGTAGCGGGCTTCGTTGGGGGCGCTCTGGATCAGCTCGTTGAGCAGGTGGATGGCCATTTTGTATTCGCCTGCCTCGATCAAATGCACCGCCCGCTGGAGCTTTTCCGCCTCAGCTTCCGACGCAGCCGCCTGCTGGGTAACCTGCTGGCCAAACCCCGCAGGGATCCGCTGAAGAGGAACCTGTTGAGGAGGAGCCGAGGAGGTGGGAGGCGGGATCTGATCCCCATAGACGGCTCGGAGCTGCTGGGCCAGCTCCTCCATGGTGGCCGGGCGAAGGGCAGGGTCTTTCTCCAAGCAACGCAGCACCACCCTTTCCAGAGCCTCAGGGATGGAGTGGGGCAGCGGATGGTCTTGAAAGGGGCGGGGCTGTTGGAAGTTGTGGACGTGGTACCAGCCCTGCAGGGTGTCGGTCTCCGGCTCGAAGGGCAGGGCACCGGTTAACAGCTCGTACAGCACCACCCCCAGCGAATAGATGTCGGAGCGGGCATCCAGCTTCTCTCCCCGCATCTGCTCCGGGGAAGCATAGACCATCGTGCCCAAAAAATACCCGGTTTGTGTCAGGCCACGGGAGGTCTCTCCCATGAGCTTGGAAATGCCGAAGTCCAGGATCTTGACCCGTTCCTTGCCGTCGGGCCCTTTTTGCACAAAGATGTTGCTGGGCTTGATATCGCGGTGGATGACCCCTCGAATCGAGTGTTTGCCCAGATCCATGTGAAAGTTGTGGGCGTGGTGCAGGGCCGAGCAAATTTGCAATGCCAAGTTCACCACCCGCTCTGGGCGCAAGGGGCCTTCCCGTGCCAACACATAGTCCAACCCCTGGCCGGTGTAGGGTTGGGCATTCAGATACTCCATCACCAGGTAGGGCTGGTTTTGGTAGAGGCCATAGGAGCGCACCTGCACAATGTTGGGGTGCTCGCCCAACAGAGCGCTGACCCTGGCCTCGTCCAGGAAGCGCTGCTGCAGTTGCTGGTAATACTCCGGCTCCATGTCTGGCGGCGGCGGGCGCAACAACTTGACGGCCACCGGCTCGTCATTCAACTGGGTATCCACCGCCTCGAACACGTTGCCGTAGCCACCCTCGCTGATGTGGTGGGTCAGTCGGTAGCGGTTGCCGATCAGTTGTCCAATGAGGCGCTGGTTCATGGAGGAGGACGGCCAGCCGAGGAGAGGACTTACCTAAATGATTCTAGTCAGCTTGAGGGCGCAAGACCTGTTGGTGAGGAATCCGCTACCATTGCCAACCTTTTTCGCCCCAAAAGCTGGGGATCCCGCTAGGATTGGGGCATGGGTGCTCTTTGTGAAACCGCCTCTCCTTCCCCCTTCTGGCTAGAGGTTACCGAGTTTGCCTTGCAGGCCACGGCAAAGGTCGGATCGCAGCTCTTGGCAGACTTTGGCCAGGCCTCCTCTACAGAAAAAGCGGACGGCAGCTTGGTAACCGCTTCTGACAAATGGGCAGATGACACCTTTCAAAAGGCAATTGCCGCGGCCTATCCGGCTCACGGCTACCTGAGCGAGGAGTCCAACCACATTTTCCCGGAGAAAGAGTGGTGCTGGGTGGTGGATCCCTTGGATGGCACCACCAATTTTGCCCGCGGGCTCCCCATCTGGGGCAGCTCGCTGGCGCTGTTGCACTGGGGCGTGCCCGTGTTTGGCTGTGTGCATCTGCCGCCCATCCGCCAGACTTTTTACGGCTACTGGCCTCAGTTTGCGGGCGATGCGCCGGCAGGAGCTTTTCTCATCCGCCACGACCGGGATCCCGTTCTTCCTCAGCCCATCCACCCCAGCACCGCCCCACCCGGCCCCAACCAACTGTTTAATTTTTGCTCCCGCAGCAGCCACTGGATTAGCCCGCAATTTCCCTGCAAAGCGCGGATGTTGGGGGGCGCTGCCTACAACCTGCTGGCGGTGGCCAGCGGCAGCCTTTTGGGAGCAGTAGAACGCTCACCCAAGATCTGGGATGTGGCGGCGGTGTGGGCCATCGTCAAGGGGGCCGGCGCCGTTTGGGAGCCCCTTGGCCCTGCTGACCCGGATCCCGGAAGGCCGTTGATCCCCGGCAAGGACTATGGCCGGCTGACCTATCCGACGCTGGTGAGCGCTCAGGACAGGTGGATCCCGCTATTTCGGGCTTTCATTGCTCTGTAGCTCTCGTAAACCGCCTGGACGTTGTACCAGTTGAGGAAGCAAACCCGACACAGCTCCAAGGCCAACTGCGAGCGGCCTTGCCGGATCAACCAGCGCAGCAGCGGCTCTAGCCGCTTCTCGTTCAGCCAGCCCCCCAGCGACAGCAGGCCCCATAGGCATTGATGCAGAGGCGTCAGTTGGATCATCAGGCGCACGGCCCAAGTGGGGTGCTTTTGGTAAAAGAGGATGCCCATGCGGCCCCGCTGCCGCTCCCGCTCGATGAGGGCTGGGATTTGCGCTAGCTCGAAGGGCGGATGCCAGTGGTAGCCGGTGGCCTGGGGGCACTTGACCAGGCGCAGGCCCAGGTGCTTCAGCCGCACCCCCAGCTCCAGGTCTTCCCAGCCGTAGAGGTGAAACCGCTCGTCAAAGGGGCCGGCAGGGGTTTCACAAGCCCGCTCCAGCCAATGGCGGGCGATGGCCACATTGCCGGTGGCAAAGAAGGCTGCCGAAAAATCGGTGGGCTTGAAGGGCTCGGAGCAGGGATCCTGGAAATTGCAGGTGTTGATCACCCGCCCATAGGTGAAGACCTTGGCTTCCTGGAGCGAACTGGGATCCCCCTTGACGCCGTGTCGCCGCAGCATCTGGGCATGAGCGGCCAAGAAATGATCCACCACCACCAGGTCGCTGTCGATAAAAACAATGATGGATCCCTGGGCATGGCGAAACCCCAGGTTGCGGGCGGCAGCAGGGCCGCGGTGTTCTTGGCACAAAAGCTTTATCGGCGGCAAATCTGGCGGCTGGCTCTGCAGCCATTCCACCGTGCCGTCGGTGGAGCCGTCGTCCACCACCACCACCTCGTAGCCGTCGTAGGGGCCAGGCTGCTGCTGGGCCAAAGCCTGCAGACATTTCTGCAAGATGGGACGGCGGTTGTAGGTGGGGATGATGACGCTGATGTACACCGGGGATCCCTGGCTCTTAAGGCAAACCCTACTCCTAGAGTCAAGGGGTTTTTCTATACGGCTAGAGAGCTTTGAGCAGCTCTGCCGATTGGCGCACCGTCTCGAAAAAGTGATGGACATTGGCCTCCGGAGTGGTGTGGTGCACGCCGTGGCCCAGGTTCATGATGTGGCCGCGGGGTCCCGCCTTTTGAATCACCTCCAGGGTGCGCTGCCGGATGAATTCCGGGGATCCCAGCAACACCATCGGGTCGAGATTGCCCTGCACCGCCAGGGATCCCAGGCGGGCCCTGGCCTCGGCCATGTCGCTCATCCAATCGAGGCTGAAGACATCGATGCCAGCTTTGCCCACCCGCTCCAACAAAGCGGCGCTGCCGTTGATGTAGAGAATGAGCGGCACCTGCGGATACCGAGCTTTCACCTGATCCACAATTTGCTTTTGGTAGGGCAAGGCCCAAGCTTCGTAATCGCCGGGGCTGAGCTGGCCGGCCCAGGTGTCAAACAACTGCACCACCTGGGCACCGCACTCGATCTGGTAGATCACGTAGCGGGCAATGCTATCCGCCAGCTTGCTCAGCAACTGATGCAACATCTGCGGCTGAGTGAAGGCCAGGCTCTTGATATGGGCATAGTCTTTGGAGCTGCGGCCCTCTACGGCGTAGCAGGCCAAGGTCCAAGGGGAGCCGACAAAACCCAGCAGCGTCGCCTTCCCTTCCACCTCGCGGCGCAAGGTGCTGAGTATGGTCTTGATAAAGGGCAGGCTTTCTTCCGGCTCTAAGAGACGGATTTGGTCGATTTGGGCCTGGGAGCGGATTGGCGGGTCGATGATCGGCCCCTGCTGCTCCACCAGCTCAAAGGGGATCCCCATGCCCTCAAGGGGGGTGAGGATGTCGCTGAACATAATGACGCCGTCGGGGGCAAAGGCGCGAAACGGCTGCAACGAGATCTCAATCGCCAGCTCCGGGATCTCGCAGCGCTGCTTGAAGGTGTATTTGCTCTGCAGCTCACGGTAGACCGCCATGTAGCGCCCCGCCTGGCGCATCATCCAAACCGGAGGACGATCCAGCACCTCCCCACGGGCCGCCCGCAGCAGACGGTCGCCATCGCCAAGCTGAGCAGATGAGTGGGACATAAGAAGACCAAGCCGGCTGAAGATCCTTAATGCATCCTGACATTGGGGGGACGGCTAGCGCAAGCTTGCGGCCCTTCCTCCTGACACTTTCCTTAGGGGTTGCAACTTGCTGTCACCGGCTGGGGAAGGCAGATCCCGACCTAGAGTGGACATGAGATAATGTCAGCTTGCAAGCCTGTTGTAGAACTACTCGACAGGGATCCCCCCATTGCCGAGTTGAGAGGAAACCCCGCTTGGTTGCCCAAACCTTTGACCTGAAAGTCTATCTGAGCCAGCGTCAGCAACAGGTGGAAGAGGCGCTTTCTGCAGCTCTGGCTCCCGCCTATCCGGAGCGCATTTACGAGGCGATGCGCTACAGCCTGCTGGCGGGGGGAAAACGCCTGAGGCCGATCCTCTGTCTGGCGGCCTGTGAGTTGGCCGGCGGCTCCGTGGAGCAGGCCCTGCCCACTGCCTGCGCCCTGGAGATGATCCACACCATGTCGTTGATCCACGACGACCTGCCGGCCATGGACAACGACGATTTTCGCCGCGGCAAACCCACCAACCACAAGGTGTTCGGCGAGGATATCGCCATTTTGGCAGGAGATGCCCTGCTGGCCTATGCCTTTGAGCATATCGCCAGCCAAACGCGGGGGGTGCCGCCGCAGCTGGTGCTGCAAGTCATTGCCCGTATTGGCCACGCAGCGGCAGCAACCGGCTTGGTGGGGGGCCAGGTGGTGGATTTGGAGTCGGAGGGCAAAGCCATTTCCCTAGAAACTTTGGAGTACATCCACAGGCACAAGACGGGTGCTCTGCTGGAGGCCTCGGTGGTTTCAGGAGGGATCCTGGCAGGCGCAGACGAGGAGCTGCTGGCCCGCCTGGGCCACTACGCCCGCGACATCGGCCTGGCTTTTCAGATTGTGGACGACATTTTGGATATCACTGCCACCAGCGAGCAACTGGGCAAAACCGCAGGTAAGGATCAAGCTGCCGCCAAAGCCACCTACCCCAGCTTGTTGGGCCTGGAGGCTTCCCGGCAGAAAGCCGAGGAGCTGATCCAATCGGCCAAGGAGGCGTTACGCCCCTACGGATCCCGGGCCGAGCCACTGTTGGCCCTGGCGGATTTCATCACCCGCCGTCAGCATTGAGACAAGAGGACAAGACAGATGGGATCCCTGTCCACCCTGTTGGAGACCCTGGTCGTGTTCCAGTGCCGGAGAGCCCTATGCTGCAGCAGTTGATGGCCAACCACGTCCTCTGGGTTGCTCTGCTGGCCAGTGTCTTGGCCCAGGCCATCAAGCTGATCCTGGCCTATGTGCGTTCGGGCAAGCTCAACCTGCGGGTTTTGGTGGAGACGGGGGGGATGCCCAGCTCCCACGCAGCGCTGGTGACGGCTTTGGCCGTGGGAGTGGGGCTGGAGGAAGGTTGGGACAGTCTGCTGTTTGCGGCAACGGTGGTTTTTGCTTTGGTGGTGATGTATGATGCTGCCGGGATCCGCCAGGCTGCCGGCAAGCAGGCGCGGGTGCTGAACCGTCTCCTGGAAGAATGGTTTGAGGAGAAGGGTGCAGATCGCTTCCAGGAGCCCTACTTGAGGGAGTTGCTGGGCCATACGCCCGTCCAGGTGATCGCCGGAGCAGCCCTGGGGGCAGCCTGTATCACGTTATCTTTTGCCCTGGGAATCACCTGAACGCAATTGGGGCATGCTAGAGCAGGAGCATCACCGGTGGTCATGGCCTCCAGTTCTCAACCTCGTCCGATCCAACGCTGCCCCGCCTGTGGCAAGCCGATCCCGGCCTATCGATATAAGTCTCCCTACTGCGACCACTGCGGCTGGCGGGCGGCCTCAGGCGGGCAAACCCCTCAAAAAGGCGGACCTGGGGGCCAGAGAGCCAGAGCTCAGGGGAATAAGATTCAGCAACACCTGCAGCGCCTCAGCCTGCCCCCTCTGTTGCAGCCGCTGTTGAAGTTCGACTTTTACCTCTATCTGGGCTGGGGGATCAGCCCTTTGTTTCCGCTAGTGGTGGAGCGACCACTGCTGGCCGAATCCAACTATCTGTTGCTGATCCCGCTTCTGTTGAGCTGGGGGCTGCTCTATCTCGCGGTGCGGGATCTGCCCTTGCCCCAGGACTTGCGGCTGCCGCGGCTGCTGCTGGATGTGGCGTTTATCCTGCTGCCCTTCTTCCAAAAAATCAACGTCTCCAAGGCCCCTAACCGACCCTACTGGAATGCTCTGCTCATCTGGGTCATCGGGACTCTCCTACTTGCCGCTGTGGGGCTTTGGAGCTTTAGCCTGCTTCTGACGGCATTGACGCTGCTGTTGACCAGCTTCTGCACGCTCCTGTTCTAGCCGAGATGGTCGCCGAAAACTCCAGCCTCCCATGAGCATTCCTGTCGCCCGCCAACGCTTTATCCAGGAAATTCAATCAGATTCCATCGATCTGGGCCGAGCGGCCCTCTGGATTGCTCAGGAAGCCTATCCCGACTTGGATGTAGAAGAGTATTTGGCCGCTTTGGATGAGATGGCCGCAGAAGTGCAAGAGCGTCTTCCTCCCGAGCGCTACCCCCTGCGCGTCATCCGGATTTTAAATCACTATCTCTTTGAAGATCTGGGCTTTCGTGGCAACAGCAAAGACTATTACGATCCGCGCAACAGCTTTTTAAACGAGGTGATCGATCGGCGTACCGGTATCCCGATTACTCTTTCTCTAATCTATCTAGAGCTGGCGCGGCGGATCGATTTTCCCATGGCAGGGGTGGGCATGCCCGGTCACTTTTTGGTGCGGCCCTTGTTTGCAGACGCGGAGATTTTTGTGGATCCCTTTCATCAAGGGCAGATTTTGTTTCCGCAAGACTGTCAAGAGCGGCTGGCCCAAATCTATGGGCTCGGGATCCCTCTACAAGATCATCATCTCCGCCCCACTCCTCCTCGCCTAATCTTGGTGCGGCTGCTCAACAATCTTAGGCAGATTTACCTGAGCCGCGCCCAGCTAGAGCTTGCCTTGGCAGCAGTGGAGCGCATCTTGTTATTGATCCCAGAGTCCTTGCCCCACCTGAGGGATCGAGGCTTGCTCTGCTACCAGTTGGGGCGTTGGCAGCAGGCCCGTCAGGATCTGAGGCACTATCTCAAGCAGGCACCTTTCCACCCAGAGCTCAGCCACCCCGACGAGCGTTTAATCCGAGAGATCCTGCAAAGGCTAGAAACTTACTCTGACTAAGGTCGGGTGCAACAATTGTTCGAAAAAATCCTCCCATCGAACGATTAGTTGATTACCTAGGCAATATGGGCCTCACCCAAGAGCTCACCTCGCCATCCTTAAGCAGCGCTGGGGCCCTTGCAAGAGTCTGAAGCGGCTTTCACTTCCTGACGAAGAATTGCCTCTACCAGCTCATCTAGAGCTTCCAAATCAGATAGACTGTAGCCTTTTTCCCAAAGGATTTTGTTGATGGTCAACTCCTGCTGTAGCGTCAGGGTCGAGGATTGTAAGACCTCACTAACGATCTCGCGAATGCTCATTACAACCTCACGATCTCAAAAGAGAATTTATTATCTTAGCTCACAAGTCCAGGATGCAAGAAATACTTGACGTAGCCATCGTGAGGATCACGTATTTTGGCCAAAATCTAGGGCCGCCTATGCTAGCTTTACTCAGGGAAATTGCCAATGGTACTTTCACGGGGCCTCGCTGAGGCTTGGGAGCTTCCCAGGGAGGCTTGTCCAGTTTGCCCTTCCCAATCTTTTGCGAAGGGGGTGCGAGTGATGGGTTCACCCGATAGCTGCTGCAGTTCTGGCGACTTTGGGGCCAGTCGCACCCCGAGTGGGTTGCTGGGTCTAGGATCCCGGAGGGCGGGCCACTAGTCTGTCAGTACTCTATTAGGATGAAGTGGGATCCTGTCGGCTACCGGGTTTTGTGGGGAATCCCAGTCAAATCGCAGGTGAGGTTGCAGCACCATGACATTGACGTGGCAAACGGATGGACAGACTTGGTTTCTTCTGCCTCCCCAACCCCGTGCCGTGATCCACTTTCTGGGCGGAGCGTTTGTGGGATCCGCCCCGCAATTTTTCTACAGCCGCCTGCTGGAAGAATTGGCCCGCATGGGCATGGCCGTTGTGGCTACCGCCTACACCACCGACATTGATCACGCTCAAATTGCTTTCAAGGCAGCCCAATCTTTCCATAGAAGCCTGCAGAGCAAAGGTTTGATGGGGTTGCCCCTCTTTGGCTTGGGCCACAGCCTTGGCGGTAAGCTGCAGATCCTCTCCTGCCTAGCCCTTCCTTCTTTGGGATCCCAGCGGCGCGGCAATATTTTTTTGGCCTACAGCAATGCCGGCTTGGAGCGGGCGCTGCCGCTGTTGCAGGTGTTGGTGCAAGCATGGCCTCAACAACAACTTAGCGATCTGTGGCGGATGTGGATGGGATCCTCTTCGCCGCCGGTGAATCTGTGGTTGGAGTTTGAGCCTTCTCCGGCAGAAACCAATCGCCTTATCGAGGAGCAGTATCCGGTTAGAAACAACCTGCTTGTAGAGTTTCAGCAGGATGATATTGACGATATTCCGCTGCTCTATCAACAGCTTCGCCGCAGGTATGGAGGCTACACCGAATGGCAACGCCTGGAGGGGGATCACTTAACCCCGTTGGGTTTCAGCTATCCTTTCCGGGTCGAGGGGGAGTTCAGTCCCATCGATGCCTTCGCACAGTTGTTTTATCAAAACTTACTAGCTCCTAACCAACGAATGATCCAGAGTATTCGAGCCTGGCTGGCAGCACAACTGGCTTAATCGAGCCAGCTTAGGTCGGAAAGGAGCTCCTGTGAGTGGGGAGACTGGGCCTGCAGAGAAAACAGCATCTGTAGAGTGTCGCTCATCAAGAAGTAACAGGTTAAAACACCACCGGCAGCCACGGCCACCAGCGTTCCTGCCAACATACGCGAGAACTCCTGACGCTGAAACGCCTGTTCCATCAAGCGCAGCGCCCAGAACCCCAGTAGGATCACAATGGCAAGGATGATCAACATATCGTAATCTAAGCTGTAACCTATTGTAACGAAGCTGTCCCTCGACTGCCATTGACAAAACCTGGTTAAAACCTAAAGAGTTCTCTGTCCTCTGCGGCCAACAACTCGTTGGCAGGATAGCGGCGGGCGTGGCCCCCTGTGGCCTCCAGCCCTTTTGGCTGGCCTTGTCTGAGGCTATAGGCCCCAAGGGGATCCCGCCGGCAAAGATTGCTGGGCGGCTGGGTGTTCAAGCGGCCTACACCTGTTGCCCCTTGGGGGAAGCGCCGGCAACTGTTGCAAGATCTGGAAAAGGAGAAAGCTTCTGGGCGGATCCTCGCTCCTCAGGCCAATCCTCTGCAGGATACCAAAATACATCGACCCGCTGGCGGCTGCTCGCATTTACCCAGAGGGATAGTTTGGTAGTCCCGTACTTGAGTGCGGGGCGGAAAAGCCCGCAAGCAACTTTAGTTGCTCATCAATGGTATAGTTGTCACCGAGGCGTGCTGTTCCCAGGCAAGCCCCTAATCACGGTGAAAAACCCGACCGGTGGCAAGGATCCGGGAAAGACTAACGTCTCATCCAACCTGCAAGGACTCTGTCCCGCTGACGCGAACAGAAAAGTAAGCAGAACCTGGGGGCTTTGCCTTAAGGAACTGTCTAGAGGCGTCTTGACAGTGCCTTTGCGAGTTCGTTTTTGAACTGCGTAAGAATCCCCTGCCTTTGGGCGGTGGGAGTATCAATCGATGATCTAACTGCTGCTCGAGCGGTGGGGTATGGTACGGCGAAGGCTGGCCTGTGCGGTTGGATCCCTGGCACTTCAGCGTTCTCTGCAGACCCCTTTGCAGCAGCGCAGCCGGGCGCTCAACCGTCGCCGCAAACTGATTTACCGCAGAACTCGCCTACTCTACCAGCGCAACTTGCCCCTTTACCTGCGCAATTTGTTGTTGCAGTACCGCACCAGCTTTATCTACAACCTCAAAGCTAGGCCCGTGATCAGAACTCGCTAGAGAATGTCGAGCTATCTTTTCACTCTCAGCGCAATAGTTTTCACAGCGCGAAAAATAGGCAGATGGCGACGGACATTGCCCTACCGGAAAAGCCTGGATTTATAGTCAAAAATAGTCAAAAATTGTTCTCTGTAAGCCTTATCTCCCCCTTCCTTCTAAGAGAGAGGCTGGGCTCCCTCTGAGAGAAAAGAGTTGGAAGTGGGAGCCAAGCTAAGGCTACCGAATTGTGAAGCGGCCAACTCCTATCTTCTCGCCGTTGACCTGAACCTCGACACGGTAGCGCCCAGTGTAGGGTTGGCTGAAGCTGAGAAAGCCTCGCACCGTGTCGGCCAAGGGATCCCAGGGAAAATCAAACTTGCGGATCAGTTGCTCGCCCCCGGCTTCTCCGCCCTCGTAGTACCAAAGCATCTCCACCTGGGCGTTGGCAGGGAGGCTGCTCACCGGCAAAATGGCCCAGACTAGGGTATCGGTGGTCTTGAACTCGGTTGTGGCCTCGCCAGGGCTGCCGTCCCCCCGACCTCGGTGCAGGCTGATCACGCTTGTCCCTGCCTCGTTTGGGGCCTTCTGGCTGTAGGCGCGGGCATCGGCTTGCGCTTCCTGACCGAGGCGCTCCAGCTCGGCCAGCAAATCTTCCTGCTGCTTCAGGGCATCGGTTGCTTCCTGCAGCCAGCGGGCGATCTGCCGCTCTGCGGTTGGGGCTTCTGGAGCTGGAGAAGAAGGCTTTCGGGCGACCCCCGTAAGGTTTTGGATGGGAAAGCCCCGAGCCGTCCCCACCTCGCTGCCCAGCAAGTTGAGCCAGCGACTCCGGATTGCGGGTGTCATCTCTGGCTTGGCGGCGTAGGCAATGCGCACAGGGCCGTCTGGGCCTTGGGTGATGCGGCCAATCTCATGCTCTTGGATCCCGGCAGCCTGCCCACGACAGCCGGCGCTACGGAACTCGTAGAGAACATCTTCTTCGCTCTCCCGGTGAAACTCCCAAGTCGTTTGGGGACAGTGTTCCAGGAGGTTATTCCGCATATTGTTTGCCAGGAAGCGGGGCGATTTTGGTACCTGAACGTTCATAACCGAGAGCATTTCTCTCCAAGAGGCCAAGCTCTCCTCGGGCCGTATGAGAACAGTCAATGTAGCCGTCTCAGTAACTTGGCGATCGGCAAAAGCCCACTCCCCCACATCTCCCTCGATGATGACGTTTCCTGACGAGGTGAGGAAAGCCGAGGCAAAGAGCAGGCCGGCAAAAAGGTTTAACATGAGATTTGTGCTGGGAAAGTTCTCAATCAGCTCGCCGGGCAAGCAATGAAAAACAACTGGACAAAGAAGCTAGAGTCTTCGTCATTACCTTTCGCAAGGTTCACCTCAGGAGAATCTTGACAGATCCCTACAGCTTGATTTTGCTGACCTTACCGAAAGATCTTTATGACCCCTTATAATATCGGCCAGCATAGCACAGTTGAGCTCAATTCTGAAACCTACTTTGCAAGAATGCTGTATTTTTCTGATCAGTATATTCATTTACATTGAACAGATATCAGTCTGTTCGTTCAGACACTTAAAACCCTCCGGATAGCCCTCGCGAATTTGTCAACAATCGATCTCTTAGTCATCGGGGCTAGAAGAGGGGATTTTCCCGGTGATCAGCCAGTTATCCCCCACAGTCTGCAGTTGCAGCTCCAGCAGTTGCCAGCTCTGGTTCAGGTCAGGGATCCCTTCGCCTCCTACGGGGGTTGGGGCGTCGGCCCCGCCCAGGATCTTGGGAGCGATGAAGGCGGCCACTTTCTGGATGGCCCCATCCTTGAGGGCAGCCCAGGCCAGGGTGCCGCCGCATTCCCAGAGGGCGCTCAGACAGCCTCGCTCAAAGAGAACCTGCGCTGCTCGAGCCGGGGTTACTTGATCCAGGTGCAGCAGCTCCACCCCTTGCTGGGCCAGGGATCGCCAGAGGGGATGGGTCTCGGTGGCTTCTGTCATCACCAAAGTTGGCGCCTCCTCCACCTGCCAGAGGTGGGCCACGGGGGGTAGGTTTAGGGAGCGGCTGAGAACCACCCGCAGGGGCTGGGATCCTTGAAAATCCGGCAGGCGGCAGGTCAGGCGGGGGTTGTCGTGCCAGACAGTTTTCGATCCTACGATGACCGCGTCGTGCCAGGCCCGCTGGCGGTGAACCCACTCTCGCGCCAGGGGGTTGCTAATCCACTGGCTGTGGCCGGTGACGGCAGCGCTCTTGCCGTCTAGGGTCATGGCGTATTTGAGCAGGCCAAAGCACTGCTTCCGCACAATGGCAAAGGCAAAGCCCTCGTTGAGCTCTTGGCACTCCCGCTCCAGCACTCCCACGGTTACCTCGACCCCGGCCTCCTGCAGGCGGCGGATCCCTTTGCCGGCCACCAGCGGGTTGGGATCCTGCATCCCCACCACCACCCGCCGGATCCCGGCAGCCAGGATGGCCTCAGTACAGGGAGGGGTGCGCCCGTAGTGGTTGCAGGGCTCTAAGTTGACGTAGAGGGTGGCGCCCTTGGCCAGGGATCCCGCCTGCTGCAAGGCCAACACCTCGGCGTGGGGCTGGCCGGCTCCCGGATGAACGCCTTCCCCCACCGCCTGATCCCCCCGGACAACAACGCAAGCTACCCGCGGGTTAGGGGAGGGGCGCTGTGGTGTGGAGCGAGCCAAAAAGAGGCAGCGTTCCATCCACTGCCGGTCACACTCTAGGGGCATGGGAGGAGGCCTGGGCCTGCACCGTTTAGGCCAGCATTGCAACAACCCGTGCCTCGAATTCTATCGGCTTCTTGGCCCAGGGATCTATCTCGCCGGCGGCACCTCCCAGCGGGGCGGCTTTGGTAAGCTGGTTACGGCTTTGGCAGGAGGGATCCCATGGACAGCCTCCAACTCTGGCAGCGCTACTGCGATTGGCTTTACTACCACCCTGAGCTGGAAATTTTTGTTGATATCAGCCGCATCCGCTTTACCCCTGCCCAAGTGGAGGCGCTGCGGCCTCTCTTTGCCCAGGCCTTTGCCCAGATGCAGGCTCTAGAAGCCGGGGCCATCGCCAACCCCGACGAAGGCCGCCAGGTGGGCCACTACTGGCTGCGGTCGCCAGAGCTGGCCCCCACGCCGGAGATCCGGCAGGCAATTCAGGAGTGTATTGAACAGGTGGAGACCTTTGCAGAAAAGATCCACCGCGGCACAATCCCGGCTAGTGGGGGAGGATGTTTCACCGAGCTGCTCTGGCTTGGCATTGGCGGATCAGCCCTGGGGCCGCAGTTTGTGGCCGAGGCCCTGGCTCCGCTGCAGCCGCCCTTGAACATCCACTTCATCGACAACACGGATCCCGACGGGTTTGATCGCGTGCTGGGGCGGCTGGCGGACAAACTGGGACAAACTCTAGTAATTGTTGCCTCCAAGTCCGGCAGCACACCTGAGTCGCGCAATGGCTTGGTGGAGGTGGCGCTGGCCTACCAGAAGGCCGGGATCCCCTTTCCTGCTCATGCGGTGGCCATCACTGGGCCTGGCAGCCAATTGGAGCAGCAGGCACGGCAGGAGGGGTGGCTGGCAATTTTTCCCATCTTCGACTGGGTGGGGGGGCGCACGTCAGAAACCTCGGCGGTAGGCCTGTTGCCGGCGGCGCTGCAGGGGATCGATATCCGGGCTTTGCTGGCCGGGGCCGCCACCATGGATGAGGCCACCCGCGTACCCCATCTGGAGCGCAACCCCGCTGCCCTCTTGGCCATGGCCTGGTACATCGTCGGCGAGGGGCGGGGGCGCAAGGATATGGTGGTTTTACCCTACAAAGACCGCCTGGCGCTGTTTAGCCGCTACCTGCAGCAGTTGGTGATGGAATCCCTGGGCAAGTCCCACGACCTAAAGGGCAACCTGGTGGAGCAGGGCTTAACCGTCTACGGCAACAAGGGCACCACGGATCAGCACGCCTACGTGCAGCAGCTGCGGGATGGTCTCAACAACTTCTTTGTGACCTTCATCGAGGTGCTCCAGGATCGCGAGCCCGGGATCCCTTCCCCCTTTGTAGAGCCCGAGGTAACCAGTGGCGACTACCTAGACGGCCTGCTGCAGGGCACCCGCCAAGCCCTCTACGAAAACGGGCGCGACTCCATTACCGTAACCCTGCCGCGGGTGGATGCCCGCTCCGTGGGAGCCCTGATTGCTCTCTACGAACGGGCAGTAGGCCTCTACGCCTCTCTCATCCAGGTCAACGCCTACCACCAGCCGGGGGTGGAAGCGGGCAAGAAAGCAGCCAACGCCGTCCTGCAGCTCCAGCGTCAGGTGCTGGAGGTGATGCGAGAGCAAAAGGGATCCCTGACCTTGCCCCAGTTGGCGGAAAAACTCGGCTGCCCGGAGCGCGTCGAAACGCTGTACTGGATTGTGCGCCATCTGCATGCCAATGGCCGCGGCTTGGTTTTGGTGGGGGATCCCGGTCGACCGCTGGAGCTGAGCATCCAGCCCCGGCCCGCCTAAGCCTGCTGTTGCCTGGACTGGAGCCGGCCAATCTGTACCTCACCTTAAGCTCCTCCAGAGCAGCCGGCCTACCTGTCTAGGATTGAGCAAGAGCCCACTGCAGGAGGAGACGATGGATCAACCTGCCGCCGTCCTGCCTTTACAAACCCCAAAAGATGTCTCCATCGAGGACATTGAGCAGGAGCTGAACAAGATCTGGTCTTCCAAAGGAGAGAGCGTCGCTGCCCGCGCCGCCACCTTTACCCTGGTGGTGTATGAATCGCTAGACGATGCCCTGTTGCTGCCCTCCCCCACCGTTGAAGCCATTGCCAGTCAGAACCCCTGCCGCGTCATCGACCTGCGGGCCAAACGGGAGGGAGCCGCAGAGGACGCCATCGAGGCCCAGGTAGCCGCCTATTGCCCGGTGACCCGTGAGCAGCGCAGCTCGCTGGTGTGTTGCGAATACATCACCCTGAAAGCGCCGGAAGCAGCTCTTGTACGGGCTTGCAGTACTGTTGCCTCGCTACTGATCCCCAACTTGCCCACTTTCTTGTGGTGGCAAGGAAACCTGGACTTAAACAGCTTGCTGTTTCAAAAGTTGGTGGCCCTGAGCAACCGGGTCATTGTCGATTCGCGAGGCTTTGTCAATCCTGAGGAAGACCTGCAGGAAATAGACCTTCTCATCCGCGAGGGCCACCACTGCGGGGATCTTAACTGGCGCCGGCTGCTGCCCTGGCAGGAGCTTACTGCCCAAGCCTTCGATCCCCCCGACCGGCGGGAGTCGCTGTACTGGATAGATCAGGTAACGATTGACTACAAAGCCGGCAATCCCTGCCAGGCCTTCCTTTTCTTGGGCTGGCTGGCCAGTCGGCTAGGGTGGACGCCCACTGAGCGAGCCCAGACTCAGGAACATGACTATGAGATTGACCGCATCCGCTTCCAAACCCAAACAGGGGGCGAGGTGAGGGCAGAATTGGCTGCCGTACCTTTGGCTTCCGAAATGAGCCAGCCGGGGGATCTCATCGGGCTGCGCCTCACCTCCAGCAACCAGGAAGTTGACGCCTGCACCGTGCTCTGTTCGGAAACCACGGGGTGCATGCGCATGGAGGCCATGGGAGGTGCCCAGAGATGCGTGGTTCGCCAGGTGGCCCCCCTGGAGCACGATTCCCTAGAAACGCTCCTGGCTGCCGAGTTGCAGCGGCCTGGCCCCGACTATCTTTACGAAGAAACCCTGGGGGTAGTGGCCCAGATCCTCAAGTTGCAGAGAAGCGGAAGGACAGGGTAGAGTCCCAAACTCCTTCGCAAGGGTCTTGCAACTCCCCGTTTGGCCAGCGAAAGCCCTGACTTCTCAGGCCACCTTGAGAGATTTCCTGTTGAAGCCAGCTCAGCGCAGCCCTAGGACAGAAGCCAGCACGCTGTGGCCTACCAGCGCTTCCACTGCAATACTGATGGCAAATCCCAGCATGGCCAAACGCCCGTTCCACCGCTCAGCTTGCTCAGTCCAGCCAATTTCCCACGTGGGCG
>NZ_JANSJA010000064.1:0-38081 GCF_047462335.1 Synechococcus sp. H60.1 | reverse complement strand
TATCGCGGACGGGCAGCACCCTCCCAGCCCGCAGGGCGCTTGGAGTTGAAGAAAGCTATTGAACCGAGGACAACAGCCGCCACCAGCCCGCTCACCATAACGGCAATGTAGGGAAGGAAGGGATTGTCGAGTCTCATCGGCCTGTTCTGCTGAGTCGAAAAGCCAACAGCTTGAGCGGTGAGCCGATCGGGCAGCCCCCAGATAGGAGGCCCGACCCGGCGTTTGCGTAAAACGAGGTTCTGAACTATTGCAGTCCCAGCCACTGGGCAAGAGTGGTGGCGAAAACACTGTGGCCCACCAGTGCCTCTGTGGCAACGCTGATCACCAAACCCACCATGGCCAGGCGGCCATTCCAACGCTCCGCTTGCTCCGTCCAGCCCGGGATCCAGTCGTTGGTGGTGTCGTAGTATTGGGCCACAGAAGCGGAGTCGAGGCGAGAAGGGATCCTAGGAGAGGATTGCATAGGTGATGCCTTGTAACTGGATGTAAACAAACTTAACATCAAATTACAGTCCGTGACAACTCTCTTCTGCCGGCGAGGGAGAGTTTTCGGGGCGGCTGGCCAGAGCAATGCCATACTGAGGGAGGTAGGCTTCTGCGCAGACTATGGCGGTATCCCCTCTTTCTTCTCCCAAGCTGGAACAGGCTTTTGACACCGCTGCCGACCTAGCTGCCCAGGTGCGGTTGGATTTTCCAATCCTGCAGCGCCAGATCAACGGCCAGCCGCTCATCTACTTTGACAACGCGGCCACTTCTCAGAAGCCGCTGGCGGTTTTGCAGGCAATGGATCACTACTACCGCCACAGCAACGCCAACGTACACCGGGGGGTGCATACCCTGGGCAACGAAGCTACGGAGGCCTACGAGGGGGCGCGGGAGAAGATTGCCCGCTTTGTCCATGCGCCTTCCCCGCAGGAGCTCATCTACACCCGCAACGCCAGTGAGGCCATTAACTTGGTGGCCTACAGTTGGGGCATGAGCACCTTAGAGCGGGGGGATGAGATTATCCTGTCGGTGATGGAGCACCACAGCAATTTGATCCCCTGGCAATTCGTGGCTCAGAAGACGGGGGCCTGCCTCAAGTTCATCCGCATCACGGCCGAGGGTGAGTTGGATCTGGAGCACTACCGCTCTTTACTCGGCAATCGCACCCGGCTGGTGGCGGTGACCCACGTCTCCAACATGCTGGGATCCATTAACCCTGTTCAGGAGGTGATTGCGCTAGCCCATCACTATGGGGCTAAGGTGCTTCTGGATGCCTGTCAAAGTGTGCCCCACATGCCAGTGGATGTGCAGGCCCTGGATTGCGATTGGCTGGCCTTTTCTGGCCATAAGATGTGCGGTCCCACAGGCATTGGGGTGCTCTACGGCAAACGGGAGCTGCTGCGGGCCATGCCGCCCTTTTTGGGTGGGGGCGAGATGATTGCCGAGGTGGACTGGGATCACGCCACCTATGCCGATATCCCCCACAAGTTTGAGGCAGGCACACCGGCCATTGCCCAAGCGGTGGGTTTGGGGGCAGCCGTCGACTACTTAAGCCAGATTGGGCTAGAGCGCGTGCATGCCCATGAGCAAAAGCTAACCGCTCGCCTTCTGGAAGGGATCCAGCGCCTTCCAGGCATTACAGTCTATGGTCCCAAGGATCCGGCGCGCCGGGCAGGGCTGGTCAGCTTTGCGGTGGAGGGCATTCACCCCCACGATCTATCCACGCTGCTGGATGAGCAGGGGATTGCCATCCGGGCTGGCCACCACTGCACCCAGCCGCTACACCGCCACTTGCAGGTGCAGTCGACAGCCCGGGCCAGCGTTTACCTCTACAACACCCTGGCCGAGGTGGATCGCTTCCTGGAGGTGCTGGCAGAGGCGGTGGCGTTTTTTAGAGAGGCCTTGGGGTAAAGTTGGGGGGTGTCCATCGCCGAGGAAGTTGATGCTGAGCTCACATCGCCCAGCTGAGCCGGAAAGCGGGGGGAGCTCCCCAATGCCCTACCGCCGCTTTGGGCGCACGCAGCAGCTCATGTCGGCTTTTTCTTTGGGCAGTATGCGCCTGGTCAACGTGCCACCAGAACAGGCCCAGACCACGGTGGCAGCGGCGCTAGAAGCAGGGATCAACCACCTGGAAACGGCGCAGGCCTACGGCCAGGCCGAGGTGCTTTTGGGGGAAATCTTGCAGAGTCTGGCGGTGCCACGGCAGCGCTTGATCCTAACCACCAAGCTCACGCCTGGCGAGAGGCTGCGGGAACGGCTGGAGGGATCCCTGCAGCGGCTGCGGGTGGAGTACTTGGATCAGCTTGCCTTCCACGGCATCAACCTACCCGAACACCTGGAGTGGGTACTGCAGAAGGGCTTGCCGCTCCTTAGGCAGGCGCAGCAGGAGGGCCTGGTGCGCTACATCGGCTTTTCCACCCATGGATCCCTGGAGCTAATCCTGCAGGCCATCCAGACGGGCCATTTTGACTTTGTGAATTTGCACTACCACTTTTTCCAGCAGCGCAATGCCGCGGCCCTGGAGGCGGCAGCCCAGCAGGATATGGGGGTGTTCATCATCTCCCCCGCCGACAAGGGGGGGATGCTCTACCGCCCGCCCCAGCGCCTGCAGGAGAGCTGTGCGCCCTTTAGCCCCTTGGAGTTTGCCTACCGCTTTTTGCTGGCGGATCCCCGTATCCATACCCTTAGTTTGGGCGTTACCCATCCCAGCGAGCTGCAGACAGCCCTGGCAGCCCTGCGGGATCCCGAGCGTTGGTGGACAGAGGGCCTGCAGGTGCAGGAGCGGCTGCGCCAAGCAGAGCAAGAACGCCTGGGATCCAGTCGCTGTAGCCAGTGCTATGCCTGCTTGCCCTGCCCAGAAGGGATCCACATCCCAGAGGTGCTGCGGCTGCGCAACTTGGCCCTTGCCCATGAGATGACCGAGTTTGCCCAGTACCGCTACAACATGTTTGGCCAGGCGGGGCACTGGTTTCCAGGAGTGCCTGCCGACCGCTGCAGCGAGTGCGGCGACTGTCTGCCCCGCTGTCCGGAGCACCTGCCGATCCCAGAGTTGTTGGCGGAAACTCACCGCCTTTTGCACCGCTCTCCCATCCGGCGGCTGTGGGAGTGAGAGAGGGGAGTTCAAGACTCTAGCGCCGTTTGCCGCGCAGGGTTTTGGTGCGGTTGTGTACCTGTCTCACGAACAAGGGCAGTAGCTGTTCCTGAATGTAGGCAAAGGCTGCCGGGAGGCCTTCTCTTTCGTAGATGAGGCCGATTTCTGCTTCCACCTGGGTGGGATCCCGGAGAGCCGACAAAAATTGGTTGGAAGTGAGCCAGGTGAAGAGTTCGGCGCGGCTAAGATCGCAGCCGGGAGGGGAAGGCACCTGCCAGTCGGGCGGTGGGCCGAGCAACCACTGGCGGGCAAATAGGCTCAGCACTGCATCTCCCAGCCACGCCTTGTCCCGCCGAGATCCCTCGTCCAACTGGGTCACCTGCTGTCTGATGGTCGAAGAAAATTGGGATCCGGGCACCATGGGAGCTTGGCAGCACTTAGGAGGAGCGGCAAGGGCAGCAGAGCTTCCCTGTCTCATTCTAAGATGGGGTCTGGCCCACCCTCAGCAGGTAAAGGGGTGGAGTTGGATGTTTTGAGGATCCCAGGGCATGTTGTTGGAGCTCACCCCAGAAGAGTGCGAGTCGGTGATCCCGCTGGTGCCTACGCGGCTCCAGTACGCAGCTTACTGGAGCGATGCCCTCAACAGCGTAGGCCGGATCATTACAGCCATTTTGGTGGGCGTAGCGCTGCTGGTGCTGTCTCGCGCTTTTGGCGAGGGATCCTTCCTGGGGGCGGTCTCCTTTCTGGCGGGGTTTCTCTCGTTGCTCTATCCCTTTCTGTGGGGGCCGCTGTACACCATCTCCCGCCGGCAGCTAGCCTTTCGCGAGATCCCGTACGGAGGACTGTTTTTTGGGCAGGTGTTGAGCACCCGCCGCTATGAGGTGGTGGTGGAAGAGCGGGAAAAGGTGGGTGAAGACGGGCAACTCTATATCGAAGAAGTGCGCGAGCGCCAGTTTGAGATGGAAATTGGCGATGAAACAGGAGTCCTCTACCGAGTGCGGGCCAGGGACGATCCCCGCTACCGGCGAATTGTTAAAAAGCAATCGGTGCTGGCGCTGGTGAAGGCCTATTCGCGCGATCTGCGGCGCCGACCGACCTTGAGCGAAGTCTACGTGGTCAAGCTAGGGGAATGGGTGGGAGATGTCTCCTATCTGGATCGGGAGGCGTTTTTGGAGTTGGCCGACGAGCTGCTGGCGCTCGAGCTAGGACCGGAGGCAAAAGCATAGGGAGGTCGGAGGCAAGCGATGTCGGAGGCTGGAATCACCCGCGCGGCTTGGATCGTGGCGGCCTTGGTGGTGTCGGCGGCCCTGGGGCCGCGGTTGGCTCTACCTTTGTCTGGGATGGTGGGCTTGGTGATTGTCGAACAAGTGGCCTTTGGGGGGCGGCTCTCAGGGTTGCTGGGCGCGCTCCTGGATTGGGCTTCTCCAGCCTATCGGCAGCGGGTCATCCGCCACGAGGCAGGACACCTTTTGGTGGCCCACCTGCTAGGGATCCCCTTGCGCGGCTACGTGCTGGGCCCCTGGCAGGCTTTCCGACACGGGATCCCCGGCTACGGGGGAGTGCAGCTGGATCAAGCCCCCATGCGCACCTGGGAAGCCCAGGGGGGCATCCCCTGGGCAGATCTAGAGCGCTACGGCCTGTTTTGGATGGCAGGGGCTGCCGCGGAGTCTCTCCAATATGGCCAAGTGGTGGGAGATGAGGAGGATAGACAACAGGTGGCCAAGCTGCTGGCAGGGATCTCAGCAGCCCAGCCCTTGACCTCTGCGGCTCAAATGAGGGCCTCCATCAACCGCTTTCTGCGCCAGAGCCGGGCCTTGTTGCAAGCTCACCCCAAAGCCTATGCCGTTGCCGTCCGGCACCTAGAGCAGGGATCCCCCCTCCAAGACTGCCTAGCTGCCCTTGCGGCCAGCTTGGAGGAGCGGTGTCAACAACCTCCCTCGCCCTCTTCTGAAACCTCTTGCTGATACACTGTGACATACGAAAAAAGCTCGGGATTCCCCAGGCTCGGGATCCCAGCGATTGACTATATCGTTGTGTCGCTTAGGGAGGATCCATCTTGCGCCCCATCCTCATTGCCGGCAACTGGAAAATGCACAAGACTCAGGCTGAGGCTCGCCAGTTTCTGCGCGAGTTTCGTCCAGCCCTGCAAGCCTCGTCTGCAGGGGTGAGGCCGCAGCGGCAGATCATTCTCTGCGTGCCCTTCACAGACCTGGCTGTGGTGGTAGAAGAAACGCGGGGATCCGGCATTGCTGTGGGAGCCCAGAACCTGCACTGGGAGGATCAAGGGGCGTTTACGGGAGAGATCTCTGGCCCCATGCTGGCAGAGCTGGGGGTGCGCTACGTGATCGTCGGCCACAGCGAGCGGCGGCAATACTTTGGCGAAACCGATGAAACCGTCAACTGGCGCTTGGCAGCGGCCCAGCGGCACAGGCTCACTCCCATCCTCTGTGTGGGGGAAAGCTTGCAACAGCGGGAACAGGGCCTAACCGAGTCCTGGATTGTGGGACAGTTGGATCGCGCCTTGCCAGGGATCGATCTGCAAAACCTCGTGATTGCCTACGAGCCAATCTGGGCTATTGGCACGGGGAAAACCTGTGCAGCGGCTGAGGCCAACCGCGTCATTGGCCTTATCCGCCAGCATCTGGGTGCCGACCACCTGCCCATCCTCTACGGTGGCTCCGTTAAAGCCAGCAATATTGACGAGCTGATGGCCCAGCCGCAGATTGATGGCGTCCTGGTGGGGGGCGCTAGCCTCGATCCCCAAGAGTTTGCCCGCATTGTCAACTTCCAGACCCTAACCCCTGCGGCAGCGGCTCCCTAGGTTCCTCAGCGAGATTGCCCCCACAGCAGAGCCACCGGGAAAGACTTGAGGACGGCGCCCACGGGCAAGGTGTCGCCAGCCGGGATCCCTTCTTGGGTGAGACCATTTACCCACTCCAGCCGCTTCCAGCGCGGCAGTTGAATTTCCGTATCTTTCCAAACAGCTTCTCCTAGAGGATCCTGCGTCTCGTCAATTAACGAGGTTAAGAAGCGGGGCGCCACCACCAGGACGACTTGTTTGTCGTGCTGACGGGCAAAAGCGATGACGTGGTTGGCATAGGAGCCGCTTACTTGCAGGGGGATATAGCTGCCTTCCAGAAACAGTTGCGGCTGTTCCTGACGGCCCTTTAGCACCTGATGGATGAGAAACAGCTTAATGCGGCCGTCGTGGCGGTGGAGCAGAAGATCTTGGATCAGTTGCAGGGAATCCTGCTTAATTCGCCGCTGGATTTCCTCGAGGTAAGCTAGGCGACGGGAAAAGTCCACGGGCCGACGATTGTCGGGATCTACCATACTGAGATCCCACAGCTCCGTGCCCTGGTAGATATCCGGGATCCCAGGGCTGGTGAGCTTCAGCAGGGTTTGAGAGAGAGAGTTAAAGATGCCAAAGTGGGCAATTTTGCGCTGAAAGGGCAGGAAAGACTCCAGGAAGGGGCTTGAGGACTGCAGGATCTGATCGATGAAAGCAAGGGTGGCTTCTTCATATTCGGTATCGGGGCGAAGCCAGGCAGTGTGAACTTTGGCTTCCCGAACCGCTTTAATGGCGTAGTCTTTAACTCGCTGGATAAAGGTGGGAACTTCCTCCGGCTGAAAGGGATAGGAGCCAATTAGGGTCTGATAAAGAAAATACTCGTCGTTGCGATCCGGCAGCTCCAAACGCTTCGCTTGCTTGCTGCGGACTTTGTAGCCAAGATTCAACTCATGCCAGAGTTTAATGTGCTTCTCCCACTCGGCGGGGATTTCCGAGAGCACATTCAGGCGGGCCCGCACATCCTCGCCGCGTTTGGTGTCATGGGTGGAGGAAGCATTCATTGAGAAGGGCCACTGGGCTGCTCGTTCTTGGTTAAAGCGATGGAACTCTTGGACAGAAATGCCAAAACGACACAGATCCCCACCCACTTCGTTTAGGGATAGCAGCCGATTGTAAACATAGAAGGCCGTATCCTCTACCCCTTTGGCCATGAGAGGGCCGGCCAACTGTTGCAGCCGCATAGCAAAGTAGATTTGCTCGTTTTTCTCTTCCTCTGAGACGTTTTCAGGGAACTCAAGGCAGAGAAAGCGCTGCAGGAAATTCAGCTCGTTGACCAGAATGGGCAGGTTCTCCTTAGCTTTCTCTACAGCTTGACGGATAGCCTGTTGACCTTCTGGGCTGAGGATCCCTTCATGGATGTAGACTCGGTAAACTGGGAAACACACCAAAACCTCTGCCAGGGCTCGGCGCAAGCTGTAGAGGGTAAAGTCGTTGGCGTAGCGGTGATGGCTGGTAATCTGCTTGAGCAAAAAAGCAAGGTTGTCCATGTCCCCTGCCAGGTTGCGCTCGATAATCAGCCGTTTTTTATCTTCGATAACTTGTTCTGGTGACTGTTGTAGGTTGGTGAAATCTTGATACAGAGCACTGAAGGCTTCTGCATTCTCCGATTGGCAAAAGATGCCATTAAGCTTAGCTAAAAAGTCGTAACCCGTTGTGCCTTGAACTGGCCATTGCTGAGGTAGCTTCTCATTAGCTTCTAGTATTTTTTCTACCACGATGTAGAGATCTGGGCAGCGTTCTCGCAGACGATGGAGATACTCCTCTGGGTTAAATAAGCCATCGATGTGGTCAATGCGTAAACCCGTGAAGCGCCCCTGTTCTGAAAGCTTGAGGATGAGCTGATGTGTTTTGCGAAATACTTCGCGATCTTCCATCCGCAGCGAGATCAGATCGTTGATGGTAAAAAAACGACGATAATTGATCTCCTCAGCACCCACCTTCCAGAAAGAAAGGCGGAAGTTTTGTCGCGCCAAAAGGCTGTCCAACAAGTCAAAGCTTGAGGGATCCCCTGGCTTGCCGTTAAAAATGGCAATGTTCTCGTCAAAAAAGTTCTGAATATGTTGGCTAGAGGTGTAGAGCTCCCATAGGGAGTGCTTGGCAAAGTTAATCTGATCGGTGCGCTCTAGAAGATCTTCTTTGCTAGGGATGAATTTAAGACTGAAGAGGATCCCGAGTAATTTGATGTAATCGGGATGGCTGCGTCCTAGTTTTCGTCTTAGTTTGCCCAAGTTGTAGGTAAAAACATCGGCATAGGTATCAATATTTAGAGGAAATCTCAAGTTATAGTAGTTGATGCTAAGGCCATCAGCGTCGTAACGGAGCTGGATTTGTCCAGACTCCAAGCATTTATCGTAGAAGTCACCCAAAAAAGGTGCCAAGATCCTTCCCTTAATACCTAGATAAGAATGGTTCCAGTTGACATCAAAGTAATCGATGAAGTCTGAGTTAGGGCCACTTTCCAAAACGTCCATTAACATTTGATTTTGGCCATCGTAGGCCATGTGGTTGGGCACAATGTCTTGGATCCAGCCGATTCCCTGCCGGTTGAGGGTTTCCCACAAGAGTTCAAACTTTTCACTCCCCCCTAGCTCCACGTTGATCTGCCTGGGATCCACGACGTCGTAGCCATGGGTGCTGCCCTTGCGGGCCTGAAAGATGGGAGAAGCATACAGATCGCTGATGCCCAGCAACTTCAGGTAGGGGACAATTTGCCGCGCTGCCTCAAAGTCAAATCCAGCGTGAAACTGAATGCGATAGGTGGAAGTCGGGATCCGCATGGCGACCTCAAAACGACGACAAGGTGGCTCAGCCCATGACCAGAAGGGATGTTTCCAGGGTAGCGGCTAAGATCGGGGGATCCTGGATAAAGATCGGCCAGACCCTAGATAGGTGTTCAGGGGCACAAGAGTGCCCAAGTGCAGACAATGATGCTAAACCAGGCAGCGGCGAGATGGGCAACGATTGTTCTCCTGCCCGTCTGCGTCTGATGCAGCAACGCCTGGAGGAGATTTTGCTAGAGGCCAGCAGCTCCCAGCCCCAGGTCAGCCTGGAGATTCCTGCTCCTCCCAGTCCGGATCCCTTGGCGGCTCCTCTGCCAGCCCATACTTTTCTCAATGGGCAACTGCCGTTGACGGTGACGCCGACGCCTGCCGAGGCCTACGCCACTTCTCAGCCGGCGGCTTTGGCGTGAGTTTGGGCAGAGCGGTTACAGAAGGCCCTGGACTGGGCGGGGAGCCAGCAGCGGCTGTTTTTCGCCTTGAACCTACCGGAGCAATCGGTTGGGCAGGGGCGGCTCTATCGCCGATAATGGGCGGCTGGTTACCGATGGAACGCGCATCGGGAATCATGTCGTGGATTGGGAGATCCCTTTTGGGGAGGATCCCTTGGGGTTTTCCCATCAGCCGGTGCTGCCGGATCCCCCGCCGGAGCGGCTATTTTTGTTAAACCGCCTGCGTCAGTTTATGCCCTACGAGTTGTGACCCTAAGCGTTTTTCTACGGCCTCCTATGTCTTCTATGCCATCCACACCAACCCTTCCCCGCGAGCCCCGCATCCTGTTGGGCCTGCGGGCTGACCAGTTTCGCCATCCTGTGGATCTGCAGGCAACCCGCTCCCTGCAGCAGGTGCCGGGGCTGGGCCTGCTGATTCAGAATTTGCTCGGCTCGACGGCAGGGGAGATCTTTTATCTGGATAACATCGCCTCGAGCATTCAAATTAACGAGCACCAGTTGCCGGAAATTCACCAGCTTCTGGTGCAGGCCTGTCGCATCCTGGATCTCGAAGTGCCCCAGCTCTACGTGCGCCAAAATCCCGTGCCCAACGCTTACACTTTTGCCATGCAAGGAAAAAAGCCTTTTATCGTTTTGCACAGCTCTCTGCTGGACTTGCTGGAGCCGCCGGAAATTCAAGCCGTGATTGCCCACGAGCTGGGCCACCTCAAGTGCAACCACGGCGTCTACTTGACAATGGCCAACCTTCTCATGCTCTCGACCAGTTTGCTCCCCTTCGGCGGGCTGTTCTATCAGGCGCTGCAAGATCAACTGCTGCACTGGCTGCGCTGTGCCGAGTTTACCTGCGACCGGGCGGCGCTGCTGGTTACCCAGGATGCAAGAACGGTGATCTCGGTGCTGATGAAACTGTGCGGCGGCTCGCCGCAGTTGGCCGCCAAGCTCAATGTGGATGCTTTTCTGGAGCAGGCCCGCACCTACGAGGAGCTGGACGACGATCTCTGGCAGCTTGAGCTGAAGCAGATGCAGACCATTGGGCGCACCCACCCGCTGCCGGTGCTGCGAGCTCGGGAAATTGAGCGCTGGTTCCGCAGCAATACTTACCGGCAAATCCTGGAGCAGCACGGCTCGACTGCTGCCTGAGAGGCCAGGATGGCTCCCCTCGGAGTGACCTCTGGCCTCCCCCTGATTGTGGGGGAGACCCTTTTCGATTGTTTCCCAGACAAGGTGGTGCTGGGCGGGGCAGCTTTGAATGTGGCTTGGAACCTCAAAGGGCTAGGAGCCGATCCCCTCTTGCTCAGCCGCGTCGGCCAGGATGAGGCGGCAGAAAGGATGCTGGCAGCGCTGCGGCAGCAGGGGCTGCGTCTGGAAGGGCTGCAGCGGGATCCGGTTCACCCCACCGGCCAAGTCCGGGTCACGCTGGATGGGGAGGGGATCCCGACCTTCGCCATCTTGCCCGACCAAGCCTACGACTACATCCAGTTGGACAGGGCAGCTCTGCAAGCCCTCCGCCCCAGCCTGATCTACCGGGGCAGCTTGGCGGCGCGTCGAGAAGCAGCCCATCGCCATTTTCAGGAGACCCTTGCCACTGTGGGCTGTCCGGTGTTTTTGGACCTCAATCTGCGGGATCCCTGGTGGCACCCAGGCCCCATCCGGGAAATGCTGCGCACCTGCGCTTGGCTGAAGCTGAACCAAGAGGAGCTGGAGCAGGTGGTGCAGCTAGAAAGCATCCCCGCTGGCAAGGTGGAGGAACAGGGGCAGGCCTTGCGGGCGCGGTTGAATCTAAAGGGCTTGTTCCTAACGCTGGGGGCGGCAGGTGCATTCCTGTTCACCGCTGGGGGGGTGTATCGGGGGGAGCCGGTGCCGGTGCCGCGGCTGGTGGATACGGTGGGGGCAGGAGATGCCTTCAGCGCGGTGGCCATTCTGGGCCTGCTGCAGGGATGGCCAGAGGCGGTGTTGCTGCAACGGGCGGTGGAGTTTGCGGCGGCCATCTGTGGAGTTGCGGGGGGTGCCCCCCCAGATCCGGCGTTCTATCGCCCCTTCCGGCAGGCGTGGGGGCTTTAGAAGCTACTGGAACTGGCGCCAGTGGAACTGGGCGTAGCGCCCCCCCTTGCTCAGTAACTCGCGATGATTGCCCTCCTCCAACAGTTGCCCCTGCTCGAGGACGAAAATGCGATGGGCGCTGCGCACCGTAGAAAGGCGGTGGGCGATAACAAAGACTGTGCAGCGTTGCATCAGCCGTTGCAGAGCCTCTTGCACCAAGGCCTCCGATTCGTTATCCAGGGCGGAGGTGGCCTCGTCCAGGATCAGGATCTTGGGGTTGAGCAACAGGGCGCGGGCAATGGCCAACCGCTGCCGCTGGCCGCCGGAGAGGGTAACTCCGCGCTCTCCAACACGGGTGGCGTAGCCATCGGGCAGGCTCTCGATGAAGCTGTCGATGTTGGCCACACGGGCCGCCTGCCGCACCGCTTCCAGGTCAAAGTCCTCTTGGCCGTAGGCGATGTTGCTGGCGATGGTGCCGGAAAACAGGGTAATCTCCTGGGGCACGATGCCGATCTGGCGGCGCAGGCTCTTGAGGGTGACGGTGCGGATGTCGATGCCGTCGATGCGGATGCAGCCTTCCTGGGGATCGTAGAAGCGCGGGATCAGGTTGACCAGGGTGGATTTGCCGGCGCCGGAGGATCCCACCAGGGCGACAATCTCGCCGGGGGCCACCTGGAAGCTGATCCGTTTGAGCACCGGCTGATCTGGTTTGTAGGCAAAGGAAACCTGCTCGAACTCCACCCAGCCCTGAATGGGGGGCATGGGACGAGCACCGGGCAACTCCCGCACCTGGGAGCGGGTATCCAGCAGCTCGAAGATCCGCTCCACCGAGGCTTCCCCCTGTTTCAGCTCGCTGTAGTTGTTGGTGATGTGGACGATGGGGTCGATCAACATGGCCACCCCGGCAATAAAGCCAAGAAACTGGCTGCCGGTTAGGTTGCCCTCGCTGATCTGCCAGCCGCCCACCCAAAACACTCCCAACACGCTCATGGCGTACAGAAAGCCCACCACCGGGTCTTGGATAGCTTTAACCTGTTCGGTTTGAAAGCGGGCCAGGCAGTTGTTCTCGGCCATGGCGCTGAAGCGGCGGATCTCGTATTCCTCAGCAGCAAAGGCGCGGGTGAGGCTGATGCCGGCAAAGGCCTCGGTTAGGAGAGAGGACAGGTCGGACATGCTCTCCTGGTTGAGGCGGGAGCGCAGCAGCAGCCGATCCCCAAACCAACTAATCAAGGCGCCCATCAGGGGGGCAATCACCAGGGTGGTCAAGGTGAGGATGCCGTTGAGGTAGAACAGGTAGGCCACCACCGCCAAGATGGTGAGCACGCTGGGGATGAAGCGGTGGAAAAAACGCTGCACCACTTCGCCCACCCGATCCAGATCGCCGGTGAGGCGGTAGACCAGGTCGCCAGTGCGGCTGCCGGAAAAGTAGTCCACATCCAAACCCTGCAAATGGGCGTAGAGCCGTTGCCGCAATTCCAATACCATTTGCAAAGAGGCCCTGGCCATAAGGGTGTCCTGGCCGTACTGGAAGGCGCCGCGCACCAGAAAAAACACCACCCCGATCAAGGCCAAGATCCGCAATTGTCCCAGATCCCCTGCGCCGATGGAGCGGGCCACCCACTCGATCAAGTAGGCGAGGGCAGGCATGGTGAGGACAAAGCCAAGGGTACAGGCCAGCCCCAGCAGCAACATCCACAGATGGGGCCGAATGAAGGGAAAAAGGCGGCGATAGCTACGACCCGGATGCACAGATCTCAGAAGAAAAGACTTCTGCCCCAATCAGCTTACCGGATCGGGCCCCAAGCGGCTGCTGGGATCCCTGGCTAGCGGGGCTGTCTCCTAGACGGCTCTGGCTAGCCTAACTTTTGCCCATACCTGGTAAGGGGGGATCCCCTTCTTCGACGGCGTCTGCGCCAACGTCGCCAGCGGGAGACCAGGCAATCGCTGAGGCTGTGGTTCATCGAACCCAGCTCCAGCCCCATCCCCACCCAAAGCAGCATCTCTGCGTGCGCATGCAACCCTTGCCAGAGGTTGTCCCGCCAGATATCCGGCTGCCACTGCCACCAACCCAGGCGGGATCCCAGCCAAGCTGCCGCCAAGCCCGCCCCCGCCACCCACAGGCCCAGGTAGAGCAGCCGCAGGGCAGTGCCGACAATCGGCCCGTGGGACCAGAAGGAGCGGTGGTGCAGCCAGCGGCGGTAGGGAAGCCAAATCCAGCGCAGGAACAGCCAGCGGCGATACTGGCGAGAGTCAGTGTCCAGATCCCCGGAAAACATCAGGCCGCTGAAGAGATAGGCGGATCCCACGGCCAGAGCTACGGCAGCGCTGTTGCCCAACAGGCCGGCTGCCAGAGTGACGCCGGGAGCTGTCCAGAGGGTGATGCGATCGTGGGTGGATCCCAGAGGCATGAAGCCAGCGCAGTAGGCCACTGCGGCTGAGTCTAGCCGCAGGAGGAGGAAAAAGCTTGCCCCGGCTCAAGTTGGCGAACCAACAGGGATCCCTCGATTGAGGCGATCCAACACCTGCAACTGACAGTAGAGCATCTCCACCCGCGGCATCTGAATCCCGCCTTGCTGGGCATAGCGGAGCGGGTTGGCAAAAATAGCCTCCAGTTCCAGGGGACGCTTGCGCTCGTAGTCGATCTTCATGCTGGTTCGGTAGGGGGCCATCTTCTCGGTGCTGGCCAGCATCTCGGGGATCAGGGTCTCCGGGAGGTGGCGGCCACAGGCGGCAGCCCCCTGGATCACCTCGTGCATCAGCGTTTCCGCCAAAGTGCGGGCCTCAGGGTCGCGGATCATTTGCTGGGTATCGGCATTGAAGATCACCGAGAGGCCGTTGAAGGGAATGTTCCAGACCAACTTCTGCCAGCGGGCCAGCATCAGATCTGGAGAAAGGGAGGTCGGGATCCCGGCCCGTTGAAAATCCGCTTGAACTTGTTGAAGGCGAGGCGTGATCCCCTGGGGCGCATAGCCAGGGCCGTATTCCGCCAGCAGCACCGAGCCATAATCCAGATGACGGATGTGGCCAGGGCCAACTTTGTTGGAGCTGATGAAACAGAGGCCACCCATGATGCGCTCAGGGCCAACGCAGTTGGCAATCTCCGGCTCTGCCCCTAGTCCATTTTGCAGGAGGATCACCACACCCTTCTCGGCCAATACGGGCGGGAGCAACTGCGGCAGTAGGTGATTTTGGGTGGCTTTCAAAGCCACGATCACTCCTTCGCAAGGGGGCATGTCCTCCACTGCTGCGTAGGCATTCACCTGCGGCAAATGAAAATCCCCCCAGCAGGACTCTACCCACAGCCCTTGCTGGCGCACATGGTCGTAGTCGCTGTGGAGCAGAAAATGCACCGTGAAGCCAGCCTGTTGCAGTTTTGCCCCGTAAAACCCTCCCAGGGCGCCTGTGCCTAAGACAGCGTAGCGACGGGTTTCCGGCAACACAGCCATAGGGCGAAAGTCGGCAGATTATCCCCACCATACCGCACCCCAGGGGCGTCTCAGGCTCACTCTCTGCTGTTTTCCTCAGGCTTGGCGTCGATCAACAACACCCGCTCCTCGCCGTCGGTTTCCCGCAGGTGCACCTTGACGATCTGCTCAGGGGCCGTGGTTAGCTTGTGGCCCCAGTAGTCCGGTTGAATGGGAAACTGGCGGTGGCCGCGGTCGATCAACACAGCCAGGCGCACCCGCTCCGGTCGCCCAAAGTGGCTGAGGGCCTCCAGAGCCGCACGGACGGTGCGACCCCGGAAGAGCACATCGTCCACCAGCACCACTTCTTGGCCGCTCAGATCCCGCGGCAGCTCGCTGCGATTGGGAGTGCGCAGGCCGCCGGAGCCCAGGTCGTCGCGGAAGAAGGTGATGTCCAGCTCCCCTACCTGCGGTGGGCTCCTGAAGCCGGTGGCGATGCGATCCCGCAAGCGGTAGGCCAAGGGGACGCCGCGAGTGCGAATGCCGATCAACACCAGCCTGTCCAAGTGGGGGTGATCCCTGCCGATTGCGGTGGCCAGAGCGTCGATCAGCTCCGCTATCTGCTGCGCATTGAAAATCTCGACTGTGGACATGGGTTCCTGTCACCCCCTCGCCAGTTGGGACTCAGCTTATAAAAGCCCAAGTTAGCCCAATCTGCCGGTGGGATCCCCATCCGGTAGGATAAAAGTAAGAGCAGTCCCAAAGCCGTGGAGGTTTCCGGGAGGGATCCGCGATGTCTGTTGCTTGGCCGGCTTCTGGTTTGGTGAGACTGTCCTGGCTGACCCGTTTCCTGCGGGGTGCAGTGTTTTGCGGGCTGATCCTGTGCCTAGGCGTCGCCCTCTTGGGATCCCCGTCCTGGGCAGAAGACTACAGCAAGCGGGATCTGCAGGGGGCGAACTTTGCCGGACAAGACCTGAGCGGCTGGAAATTTCTCAAGGCCAACCTGCGGCAAAGCGATCTCAGCCACGTCAAAGCGGCAGGGGCGAATCTGTTTGGGGCCAACCTCAGCAGAGCCAACCTGCGGGGGGCCGATCTGCGCGGCGCCACCTTGGACATGGCCAATTTGCAAGGTGCCGACCTGCGGGAAGCCCAACTGCAGGACAGCATGATGTGGCTGGCGCGGGTGGAAGGGATCCAGATCGAGGGGGCGGATTTCACCAACGCCCTGATCCGGAAAGATGCCCTTGCCATCCTCTGCGAACGGGCCAGCGGCGTTAACCCCGTCACCGGGCGGGCCACCCGCGACACCCTCGCATGCGACTGATCCCTCACCCCCAGCCCCTCTCCCTCAGGGAGAGGGGGGATTGGCAGCCCAGCAAAGAGTCTCTGGGGTGGGGAATAGCTGTGGCTAGGGACTGGGGGCAGCCGCCTCAGAGCGGGTGGACTGGCGCTGAAACTGGTTGAGAAGAGAGTTCCAGGCCAAGCGGGCCATTGATAGCAGCCAATTGCCCTCCAATTCCTTGAACAAGTCCATGTTGAGCTGGAAGGCGTAATTGGCTTCCGCCACGATGCGCTCGATGGTTGCCTGATCCAGCTCCAGCGCGTCCAACTGAGCGCGATAGCGCTGCTTGAACTTGCCCTCGTGGGGGATCTGCTCGAAGTCGTAAAAGGCGGTGCCTTCCCCCGGCGGCAGGCCCATGGCCCGGCGGGCGATGTTTTTCAGGATCTGGCCACCCGAAAGGTCGCCGATGTAGCGGGTGTAGGCGTGGGCAATCAGCAGAACCGGATCCTTTTCCACCACTTCTCGAATGCGGTCGACATAGACCTGGCAAGCCGGAGAGGGCTTGACCACAGCGCGCCAATTGGGGCCGACAAAATAATTCAAGTCCTTCTCCAGGCTGGCCTTGCGCCACAGCTCCGGGTAGTAAAGCCGGCCCACCAGCGGGTGCTCTCGCAACTGCGTGAACCCCTCTTCCAGAGCGCTGTAGACAAAGTAAAAATTGCCCACATAGCGGCTGTAGGCTTTTTTATCCACCACCCCCTTGAGGAAGCACTTGATGAAGGCCATATTCTCGGCCATGGTGTGGGACTGCTTGGTGCCCTCCCGCAACTGAACAGAGAGGCTGGCAGGCTGGTGTTTTGGTTGCAGACTTTGACTCACAAAATCCTCCTCGCCAAAAACGGCTGCTTGTGTCTAGCTGTTTTCAAAAACATCAATAAATTAAATAAAGGTCGCCCTGGCCTGAGAGGCTGCGTAAACCCATTTCAACCCCTTCTCATCTGGATGGATGGGGATCCCCTCTGGTCACCGCGACGCAGACCAGAACCCCCACCAGGCTGAGCGCACCCTCCAACGACTTGACCTGGCCTCCAGGCCCACCCCACTTTTCCGAGCCCTGTTGACGACCGGTAAGCAGAGTTGGAGCAGCAGGTGACTGCCCAACAGTCAACGATTAGAATAATCTGCCTGAGTGTGAATGGATGTGAACAATCCTTAAGGCAAATTGGGGAACGCTCCTGCAACCGCGGCCCAAAGGGGATCCCAGGCGATCTGGCGACATTCGCCGGACAGGCACTCGAGGGAGCTGGCCATCTCCAGCCCTTGTAACGTTCGTTGACGATCGTTGGCAGGGTTTCTATAATTAGAGGCCTGACTGCAGCGCAACCCCTGCCGAGCAACGCATGACACAATTAGCAGTGCCATCCCCTGCCGCTTCTACCTTGCCTGACCTGGTAGAGATTCAGCGGGAGAGTTTCTTGTGGTTTTTGCGAGAAGGGTTTGAAGAGGAGCTCCTCAGCTTTTCCCCTATCGTCGATTACACGGGCAAGCTGGAACTGCACTTTCTGCCGGAGTACCGCCCTGGGGATCCCTCCAAAGGGTATAAAATCAACAAACCGCGCTACGACCCGGAGGAAGCTAAGCGACGGGATGCTACCTACCAAGCGCAAATCCGGGTGCCCACTCGCCTGATTAACAAAGAGACGGGCGAGATCAAGGACATGGACGTCTTCATCGGCGAGCTGCCTTTGATGACGGATCGGGGTACCTTTATCATCAACGGCGCCGAGCGGGTGATCGTCAACCAGATCGTGCGCAGCCCCGGCGTCTACTACAAGTCGGAACTGGACAAAAACGGTCGCCGCACCTACAGCGCCAGCCTGATTCCCAACCGGGGCGCCTGGCTGAAGTTTGAGACCGACAAAAACGGCCTGGTGTGGGTGCGCATTGACAAAACCCGCAAGCTCTCGGCGGCAGTTCTGCTCAAGGCTTTGGGCCTGAGCGACTCGGAGATCTACGACAGCCTGCGCCACCCCGAATTTTTCCAAAAAACCATGGAAAAAGAGGGGCACTACAGCGAAGAAGAAGCCCTGATGGAGCTGTACCGCAAGCTGCGGCCCGGCGAGCCTCCCACTGTGTCCGGTGGGCAGCAGTTGTTGGAATCCCGCTTCTTCGATCCCAAGCGCTACGACCTGGGCCGAGTAGGGCGTTACAAGCTGAACAAAAAGCTCAATCTCAACGTGGCGGAAAATGTGCGGGTGCTCACCGTCACGGACATCTTGGCCGTCATCGACTACCTGATTAACTTGGAGTACGACATCGGCCATGTGGACGACATCGACCACCTGGGCAACCGCCGCGTGCGCTCGGTGGGCGAGCTCTTGCAAAACCAAGTACGGGTGGGCCTCAACCGCCTGGAGCGGATCATCCGCGAGCGCATGACGGTCTCCGAGTCAGAGAACCTCACCCCAGCCTCGCTGGTCAACCCCAAGCCCTTGGTGGCGGCCATCAAGGAGTTTTTCGGCTCCAGCCAGCTCTCCCAGTTCATGGATCAGACCAACCCGCTGGCGGAGCTGACCCACAAGCGGCGGCTGTCGGCCTTAGGCCCCGGTGGCCTGAGCCGGGAGCGGGCCGGCTTTGCCGTGCGGGATATCCACCCCAGCCACTACGGACGCATCTGCCCCATCGAAACTCCCGAAGGCCCCAACGCCGGGCTGATTGGATCCCTGGCCACCCACGCCCGCGTCAACCAGTACGGCTTTATCGAAAGCCCCTACTACCGCGTTGAGAACGGCGTGGTGCGCAAGGATCTGGGGATGGTCTACCTTACCGCCGACGAAGAGGACGAATATCGCGTGGCGCCGGGGGACGTGCCGGTAGATGCCGAGGGCCGCATCACCGTCGATCTGGTGCCGGTGCGCTACCGCCAGGAATTTACCACCGCTCACCCCAGCGAGGTGCATTACGTGCAGGTGGCTCCGGTGCAGGTCATCTCGGTGGCCACCTCCTTGATCCCCTTTTTGGAGCACGACGACGCCAACCGCGCCCTCATGGGGGCGAATATGCAGCGGCAGGCAGTGCCTCTGCTGAAGCCGGATCGGCCTTACGTGGGCACTGGCCTGGAAGCCCAGGCGGCGCGGGACTCTGGCATGGTGGTGGTGTCGCGCACCAGTGGCGTGGTGACCTATGTTTCTGCCGACGAAATCGTGGTGCGGCCAGACGACGGCGGGGATCCGATTGTTTACCGTTTGCAGAAGTACCAGCGCTCCAACCAAGATACCTGTCTCAACCAGCGCCCTCTTGTCTACGCGGGGGATCGGGTGGTGCCCGGGCAGGTGCTGGCGGACGGTCCGGCTACCGAGGGGGGCGAACTGGCCTTGGGCCAAAACGTGTTGGTGGCCTACATGCCTTGGGAGGGCTACAACTACGAAGATGCCATCCTGATCAGCGAGCGGCTGGTCTACGACGACGTCTTCACCTCGGTACACATTGAGAAGTACGAGATCGAAGCCCGGCAGACCAAGCTAGGGCCGGAAGAGATCACTCGCGAGATTCCCAACGTGGGGGAAGATGCCCTGCGCAACCTGGACGAGAACGGCATTGTGCGCATTGGGGCTTGGGTGGAAGCCGGCGATATTTTGGTGGGCAAGGTCACTCCCAAAGGGGAATCGGATCAACCGCCGGAGGAGCGGCTGTTGCGGGCCATTTTCGGCGAGAAAGCCCGCGACGTGCGGGACAACTCGCTGCGGGTGCCCAACGGCGAGCGCGGGCGGGTGGTGGATGTGCGCATCTTCACCCGCGAGCAGGGGGACGAGCTGCCGCCAGGTGCCAACATGGTGGTGCGGGTTTACATCGCCCTCAAGCGCAAGATCCAGGTGGGGGACAAGATCGCGGGCCGTCACGGCAACAAGGGCATCATCTCCCGCATCTTGCCGATTGAAGACATGCCCTACCTGCCAGATGGCACCCCAGTGGATGTGGTGCTCAACCCCCTAGGGGTGCCCTCCCGCATGAACGTGGGCCAAGTGTATGAGTGCCTACTGGGCTGGGCAGCAGAGCACCTAGGGGTACGCTTTAAGCTAATGCCCTTCGATGAAATGCACGGCTTGGAGGCTTCCCGGCTGACAGTGGAGGCCAAGTTGCGGGAGGCGCGCGAGAAGACTGGCAAGGACTGGATCTTCAACCCTGAAGGCAAGTACTGTGGCAAAGTTCAGGTGTTTGACGGCCGCACGGGTGAGCCTTTCGACCAGCCGGTTACGGTGGGCCGTGCCTACATGCTGAAGCTGGTGCACTTGGTGGACGACAAGATCCACGCCCGCTCTACTGGCCCCTACTCGCTGGTAACCCAGCAGCCCCTGGGGGGCAAGGCGCAGCAGGGTGGCCAGCGCTTTGGCGAGATGGAGGTGTGGGCTCTGGAGGCGTTTGGGGCGGCCTACATTTTGCAGGAGCTGCTCACCGTCAAGTCGGACGATATGGTGGGGCGCAACGAGGCCCTCAACGCCATTGTCAAGGGCAAGCCCATCCCCCGACCCGGCACGCCGGAATCCTTCAAGGTGTTGGTGCGGGAGCTGCAGTCTCTCTGCCTGGATGTGTCTGTCCATAAGGTGGAGGTAGACAGCGATGGCCAGACCCGCGATGTGGAGGTGGATCTGATGGCCGATGTCTCCAACCGCCACACCCCCTCGCGGCCCACTTATGAATCCGTTACATCCGAGGATCTTTCTCCAGGGGCAGGAGGAACCTTTACCTTAGCCAACCGCAGCCGCGAGGAAGACGAAGACAGGGAGGAGGAGGACGATTTTTGATTGATGCTGGGGACGGCTGGGATCCCATTCGGCTCAGGAGAGGGGGGGTGTAGTTCCTCTTCCCTTGCTTTGTAGGTGCTAGGGCAGCAAGTTAGGAGAAATGGCAATGGCCAGAACAGATCAGCGCTTTGACTATGTCAAGATTGGGCTGGCTTCTCCGGAGCGGATTATGGAGTGGGGCCAGCGCACCCTGCCCAACGGCCAAGTGGTGGGAGAAGTCACCAAGCCAGAGACCATCAACTACCGGACCCTCAAGCCGGAGATGGATGGCCTCTTTTGTGAGCGCATCTTTGGGCCAGTTAAGGACTGGGAGTGCCACTGTGGCAAGTACAAGCGCGTGCGGCACCGCGGCATTGTTTGCGAGCGCTGTGGAGTGGAGGTAACCGAGTCGCGGGTGCGCCGTCACCGCATGGGCTACATCAAGTTGGCTGCCCCGGTCACCCACGTTTGGTACCTGAAAGGGATCCCTAGCCACATCGCTACCCTGCTGGACATGCCGCTGCGGGACGTGGAGCAGGTGGTGTACTTTAACGCCTATGTAGTGGTGGATCCGGGCAACGCTCCCAACCTCTCCTACAAGCAGTTGCTGACCGAGGATCAATACCTCGAGATCGAGGATCAGATGTACGAGGAGGGATCCGAGCTGCAACTGCCGGAGAACTGGGCCATGATTGGGGCGGAGGCGATCGAACGCCTGCTCAAGGATATTGACCTGGAAAAAGAGGCGGAGCAGTTGCGGGAGGAGATCGCCAGCGCCCGCGGCCAAAAGCGGGCGCGCCTAATCAAGCGGCTGCGGGTGATCGACAACTTCATCGCCACGGGAGCCCGGCCAGAGTGGATGGTGCTGCGGGTGTTGCCGGTGATCCCGCCGGATCTGCGCCCGATGGTGCAGTTGGATGGAGGCCGCTTTGCCACCAGTGACCTCAACGATCTCTACCGCCGCGTGATTAACCGCAACAACCGCTTGGCGCGGCTGCAGGAGATCATGGCGCCGGAGATCATCGTGCGCAACGAGAAGCGTATGCTGCAGGAGGCGGTGGACGCCCTGATCGACAACGGTCGGCGGGGGCGCATGGTGGTGGGGGCCAACAACCGTCCTCTCAAGTCCCTCTCCGATATCATCGAGGGCAAGCAGGGGCGTTTCCGGCAAAACCTGCTCGGCAAGCGGGTGGACTACTCTGGGCGTTCGGTAATCGTGGTAGGGCCCAACCTGCGCATGCACCAGTGTGGCTTGCCCAAAGAGATGGCCATCGAGCTGTTTCAGCCCTTTGTGATCCACAAGTTGATCAAGCGGGGCATCGTCAACAACATCAAAGCCGCCAAAAAGCTGATCCAGAGCAACGACCCGCAGGTTTGGGACGTGCTGGAGGACGTAATCGACGGCCACCCAGTTTTGCTCAACCGTGCTCCAACGTTGCACCGCCTCGGGATCCAAGCTTTTGAACCAATCCTGGTGGAGGGGAGGGCGATTCAGCTCCACCCCTTGGTCTGCCCGGCCTTCAACGCCGACTTCGATGGCGACCAGATGGCCGTGCACGTGCCCCTGTCGTTGGAAGCCCAGGCAGAAGCGCGCTTGCTGATGTTGGCCACCAACAACATCCTCTCTCCGGCCACCGGCGCTCCAATTATCACCCCCAGCCAAGACATGGTTTTGGGGTGCTACTATCTGACGGCGGACAATCCCCACGCCCCCGACCTTGGCGATCGTTATTTTGCCAGCCTGGAGGACGCCCTCATCGCCTACGACCGCGGCGTCATCGGCCTGCACAGCAAAATCTGGGTGCGCTACAGCGGCCCGATGGAGTTGGGCAAGGAGGAAAAAGAGTCGGAGCCCCAGATTATCGAGGAGCCGGGCGGCACCCGCCTCAAGATCACCAACTACCGCCGCATCCGCGAGGATCAAGACGGCAACGTGATCAGCCAATACATTCGCACCACGGCGGGCCGGATCATCTTCAACAAAACGGTGCAAGATATTTTGTCTGCTTGAAGCTGCCCCTATGGACGTTGCCCTTGTCGATAGGCAGCTAGGATCCCTACCCCCTTGTCCAGAACTGTCAGAGTTATCACTGAGGCATTATGAGCGAAAAAGGACGCTTTTCCGCCGGTTTAATCCGGCAGGCCGCTGACGGCGCCAAAGCCGAGACTCCGCCGCCCCCTGTACCCTTCCGCAACTATCAAATCGGCAAAAAAGAGCTGCGCAACCTGATTGCCTGGTCATTTGCCCGCTACGGCACTGCCCGCACTGCCCAAATGGCGGATGCCCTGAAGGCCATGGGCTTCAAATACGCCACCCAGGCTGCCGTTTCCATCAGCATCGAGGATCTGCGCATTCCGCCCAGCAAGCGGCAGTTGTTGGCCCAGGCGGAAGCGGAGATCGAGGCAGCCACGGAGCGCTACACCCGCGGCGAGATCACAGAGGTGGAGCGCTACCAGAAGGTGATTGACACCTGGAACCAGACCAACGACCAAATCAAGGAGGAGATGCTCAGCAACTTCCGCCAGAACGATCCCCTCAACTCCGTATACATGATGGCCAACTCGGGGGCAAGGGGGAACGTCTCGCAGGTGCGGCAGTTGGTGGGCATGCGCGGCCTGATGGCCAACCCGCAAGGGGAGATCATCGACTTGCCGATTAAAACCAATTTCCGCGAGGGCCTGACCGTTACCGAATACATCATCTCTTCCTATGGGGCCCGCAAAGGTTTGGTGGACACGGCTTTGCGCACTGCCGACTCCGGCTACCTGACCCGCCGCCTGGTGGACGTGTCTCAAGATGTCATCGTGCGGGAATCCGACTGCGGCACCGACCAAGGGATCCTGCTGGAACCCCTGATGGATGGGGACAAGGTGGTGGTGTCGCTGGAGGAGCGCCTGGTGGGCCGGGTGCTGGCTCGTGATGTAGTACACCCGCAAACCCAGGAGATCATTGCCCGTCGCAACCAAGAGGTAGATCACGACTTGGCCAAAGCCATCGTGGAGGCGGGCATCCGGCAGGTGATGGTGCGTTCTCCCCTCACCTGTGAGGCCAACCGCTCGGTGTGCCGCATGTGTTACGGCTGGAGCCTGGCCCACTCCCGTCTGGTGGATCTCGGAGAGGCGGTCGGGATCATCGCCGCCCAATCGATTGGGGAGCCGGGCACCCAGTTGACCATGCGCACCTTCCACACGGGAGGTGTATTTACCGGGGAGGTGGCCCGCCAAATTCGCGCCCCCTTCGCCGGCGTGGTGCGGTTCCCGAAAAACCTGCGCACCCGCCCCTTCCGCACCCGCCACGGCGACGATGCCCTGCAGGTGGAGGTGAACAACCAAATTGTCCTGGAAGGGCCGGAGGGGCGACGGGAAGTCTTCGACCTGACTCAGGGATCCACCCTGCTGGTGCGGGACGGGGCCCAGGTGCAGCGGGATCAGTTGATTGCGGAAGTGGCGTTGGCCAAGGCCGTACGCAAGAGCACCGAGAAAGCCCAGAAGGAGGTGGTGGCCGACTTAGCGGGGGAAATCCGCTTTGCCGATCTGCCCATCGAGGAGAAAACCGACCGCCAGGGCAACACCACCTACACCGCGCAGCGGCAAGGGTTGATCTGGGTGATGTCCGGCCAGGTGTACAACCTGCCGCCAGGGGCCGAGCCGGTGGTGAAAAACGGGGATCGGGTGCAGGCGGGGGATGTGATCGCTGAGACCTCGCTGGTAACCGAGCACGGTGGCATTGTGCGGCTACCGGAGCGCAGCGACAGCAAGAGCGGGCGCGAGGTGGAGATCATCAACGCCGCAGTGGTGTTGCATGAAGCGCGGGTGCGGGTGGAATCCCACCAGGGCCGGGAGCAATTTTTGCTGGATACGGCCAGCGGGCAAACCTTTGTCCTCAAGGCTACGCCAGGTACCAAGGTGGGTAACGACGAGGTGGTGGCGGAGCTGATCGAGAACCATTTCCGCACCCAGACGGGTGGCCTGGTGAAGTTTGCCGGTGTCGAGGTGGCACGGCGGGGCAAGGCGAAGCAGGGCTACGAGGTGATCCGGGGCGGCACCCTGCTGTGGATCCCGGAGGAGACTCACGAGGTGAACAAGGACATCTCCCTCTTAAATGTGGAAGATGGCCAGTACGTAGAAGCCGGCACCGAGGTGGTGAAGGACATCTTCTGCCAAAATGCCGGCGTTGTCGAAGTTATCCAGAAAAATGACATCCTGCGGGAGATCATCATTAAGCCCGGCTCCTTGCATCTAGTGGATGACCCCGCCGACTTGGAAATACCCACCGGCACGCTAATCCAGCCAGGCCAGAAGCTGCTCAGCAGCATCGTCCCTGACCGGTTGGTCTATCTGGAGCAGGTGGAGACTCCTGAAGGACCAGGTCTGCTACTGCGCCCAGTGCAGGAGTACGAGATTCCCGACCGCCCGTTGGTGCCCAGCCAAGAGTCTACCAGCGAGTCTGGCCGCTCCATTCGCCTGCGGGCGGTGCAGCGCGTTCCCTTCAAGGATGGGGAGCGGGTGAAGTCGGTGGGGCCGGTAGAACTGCTGCGCACACAACTGGTGCTGGAGATCGATACCGACGCCCCGCAACTGAAGGCCGATATTGAGCTGATCCAAGATGAGAGGGATCCCAGTATCCGTCGCCTGCAACTGGTGATCCTGGAAACCCTGCTGCTGCGCCGCGACGTGGAGGCAGATCTCACCCAGGGGAGTACCCACACGCGGCTGTTGGTGAGTGAAGGAGACAGTATCGGCAGGGGAGGTGTTATTGCCCGCACCGAGATTCAGGCCAAAAAAGCCGGGATCGTGCAAGGGATCCGCCAGGGCGCGGAAGTGGTGCGACGGGTTCTGGTGGTTACCGACGACGACCTGCTGACGGTGCCTCTGACGGGCCAAGCCAGCGTCGAGGGGGGAGCGCTGGTGCGGGCCGGCGACGAGCTGGCGCCGGGGATCCCTGCTCCTGAGTCGGGGCAAGTGATGCAGATTGCCGATGGCCAAGTGGTGTTGCGGTTGGCGCGGCCCTACTTGGTGTCGGCAGGTGCCATTCTGCAGGTGCGAGATGGGGATCTGGTGCAGCGGGGGGATGCCCTGGCTCTCTTGGTGTTTGAGCGGGCCAAGACGGGAGACATCATCCAGGGTCTGCCGCGGATTGAGGAGCTGTTGGAGGCCCGCAAACCCAAGGAAATGTGTGTTTTGGCCAAGCGGCCCGGCACGGTGCAATTGAGCTGGCGGGGAGAAGAGCCGGATCTGCGGGTCATCGAAGCGGATGGCACGGTTACGGAATACTCGGTGTTGCCGGGGCAAAACCTGATTGTGGTCGATGGCCAGCCGGTACAGGTGGGGGATCCGCTGACCGACGGCCCGGCCAACCCCCACGACCTCTTGGAGATCTACTTCGAGTACCATCGCCAAACCTTGGGCGACGACCAAGCCGCACGGCTGGCCTTGCGGGAGGTGCAGCGCTTCCTGGTCAACGAGGTACAGAACGTCTATCGCTCGCAAGGGGTGGAGATCGCCGACAAGCACATCGAGATTGTGGTGCGCCAGATGACCTCCAAGGTGCGGGTGGACGACAGCGGCGACACCGTCCTGTTGCCGGGCGAGCTGGTGGAGTTGCGGGAAATCCAGCAGACCAACGCCACCATGGCCATCACCGGCGGGGCGCCGGCTAAGTACACGCCCGTTCTGCTGGGGATCACCAAGGCCAGCTTGAACACCGACAGCTTCATCTCGGCGGCCAGCTTCCAGGAGACCACGCGGGTGCTGACGGAGGCGGCCATCGAAGGCAAGTCCGACTGGCTGCGGGGTTTGAAGGAGAACGTGATCATCGGGCGCTTGATCCCGGCGGGCACCGGCTTCAGCACCTACGAGGAAACGGCGCCAGAACCGGAGCCCGAGGAAGAGGAGGAGCCTGTCGTGCTGCCAGAGCTGCCGCCCCGCCTGATCTTGGAGGACGACCAGCTCATTGACGACTCCACCCCTGCCTTCGACGAGCCAGTGGAGGATGAGGGAGAAGAAGAGTGAGGCGTTGACGGATCCCCAGTCCTGGGCGGCCCTACAGGCTGAGATCGCTGCTTGCTGCCGCTGCCCCCGCCTGGTGGCTTGGCGAGAAGGGGTTGCCCAGCGAAAGGTGGCCCGTTTTCGGGAGCAGACCTACTGGGGCCGAGCGGTGCCGGGGTTTGGGGATCCGCAGGCGCGGCTGTGGGTGATCGGCTTGGCGCCAGCCGCCCATGGGGGCAACCGTACAGGCCGGGTGTTTACCGGGGATCCCAGCGGGGATTGGCTATTTCGCGCTCTGTACCGGGCCGGGTTTGCCAATCAACCCATCTCCCTGCACCGGGAGGATGGACTGCAATTGCGGGATTGCTACATCTCAGCCGTGGTGCGCTGCGCGCCGCCAGACAACCGCCCCAGCGCCCCAGAAGCCAAAGCCTGCTTGAGCTACTTAAAGCGCGAGTTGGAGTTGCTGGCCCAGGTACGGGTGATCTTAGCGTTAGGCCATTTTGCCTTTCGCTACACCTTGGCGCTCTTGCCGCCTCTCAGGCCCCGCCCCCGCTTTGGCCACAACTGCGTTGTTCCTTTGGGAGAGGGTCGCTATTTGCTGACGTCTTACCACCCCAGCCGGCGCAACACGGCCACCCAGCGGCTGACAGAGGCGATGCTGGACGCCGTCTTTGAGCGGGCGCTGCAGTTGTTGTCTCCATCTCCGCCATCCACCCCCCTGATCGAGTTTTGAGCTGAAGATTCTGCAGTGGCCGGACGTTTGGCCAAAGGCTGTGTAGTCGTTGCTGCCCCTCATCCCCAACCCCTCTGCCCCAAGGGGAGAGGGGAGCTGGAGATCAACGGAGGGGCTGTTCCATAGCCACTTGCAATGGCAGCGACTACCTTGCTGAGCCGCCGGGCCCGGCAGGGATCAAGCCGGCTGCCAGGTTTCCAGGCGGTAGGCGCTGTCCCAAAACAGCCATTCCAGGCGGGAGGCGGCTACAAAAGCGGCGGTCATCTTTTCCCGCATCGCCGCTGTGGTCTGCGCAGCCAAGGAGTCGGTGATGGCAAGAGCCTGTTGCACCACCTGGGCAAATTCTTCCCCCGCGTAGGTGTCGATCCATTGTTGGTAAGGATTGTTGGGCTTGGCGGTGCGGTAAATGGCGGATCCCACCTCACGGTAAATCCAGAAGCAGGGCAGCACGGCGGCCATGGCCACCTCGTAGGGATCCAAGGCAGCCGAGGCCAATAGAAAACGGGTGTAGGCGAAGCAGGCAGGAGCGTAGGTTGTCTCCGGCTGGATGTTGTAGAGGCGAAAGTAACTCTCGTGCAGGCTGCGTTCGGCCACAATGGCCCCCAGGGCAAAGTTCAAGAAACTCACCACCCGCTCAGCCCCTTCAGAACGAGCCCCGATCAAGGCGAGGGCGCGGGCAAAATCGGTGAGATAAAGAGCATCTTGCTGCAGGTAGAACTGGAAGCGCTGCCGCGAGAGGCTGCCTGCCGCCAGCTCTTGGTTAAAGGGGTGATCCAAGATCTGTTGGTAGATAGGCTCGATTGTCTGCCAGAGGTGGGTGGTAAAGGATTGGGACATGGTGGCTCTCTCGCAGCGTTGTCTATTTTCCTACCGCTTTTCAGAGAGTCGGCCTAGCTGGAGCTAGGCTTCGGGCATGAGGGGGCGGAAGCCATGCTTGCGAGACAGTTGCCCGATTAAATCCAGTTTTTCTAGGGTAATCAAGTTGCGGCCCCAACTGAAATTGGTGTGTAGGCCCTCGAACTCCAGGAGCATCGCCTCGGCAAAGCAGGCAAAGAGCTGGCGGGCCGGGTTGGCCACATTCAAAAACTGCATAATATTCCACTCGATATCGAGAGAGTGTTCCACCATGCCGCCGTCGATCACGTACAGCCCCTTGCGCTGCAACTTGGAGGCGATGTTTTTCGGGTAGCCACCGTCGATGATCACGCAGGGATCCGGCAACACCTGAGGATCGAGGGCCACCCCTTGGCTCATGCTGGCCACCCAGACGATGAAATCGGCGCGGGGCAAGGCCTCTTCCAAGGAAGAGATTTCCCCTTTTTTAAGTTTGGCCTGCAGCTCTTCTAGGCGTCGCCGCTCGCGGGCTATCAACAGCAATTTGGCCGGGGAAGTGTGGGCTACCAACCACTGGCAGATGGCACTACCGATATCGCCGGTGGCCCCCACCACGGCAACTGTGGCGGCTGCCAAATCCATGGCGTAGCGCTGGGCCGCTGCCTGCAATTGCTGACAGATAATATAGGCTGTGTGGGTGTTGCCGGTGGTAAAACGCCGAATTTCCAGGTCGATGTTGCGCACCCGCCGGAGGGTGTCAAGGCGAAAATTCTCGAAAATAATGCTGCTAAATCCTCCCAGGGTGGTGATGTTCAAGCCGCGCCGCTGCGCCAAGGCCATCGCATTCAAAATCTTGCGACAGGCCGCTTTTACCCGTCCCCCCGCCAACATTTCCGGCAGGAAACAGGATTCGACGTACTGGCCATAGATTTTTTGGCCTGTGATGCTGGTCACCACGATCTCGTCCACCACCTGAGGCGGAGCCATGCACCAAAATTCCAGGTCGCTCTCCGCATATTCGGAATACCCCAGCTTATCTGCCACCCGTTTTGCGTGGGCCAGGCTGGTCAGGTGCCCGATCAGGCCGAACATAGATGCTCACTCACTTCAATACTTATGAGCTCCATCCGGATCCCATCAAAACATGTCCGCACCCAGGAAGGGTAGGGAACGTTCCAGCCAGGCCGGAAAACCAATCGGCAGGCAGAGTTGAGGTGGGTCAGGCAGCCCGCAGACCCTGGGCCGAGAGGCGCATCACCTCGCGAGTGTTGAAACCGATGTTGGCCAGGGCCTCGCCGTAGGCGATCATGAAATCTTCTACAATGGCCTCGCGATCCATGTAAATGGCTTCCACATCCGCCTCTACCTGCTGCAGCATCTGCCAGACTAGAGGCAGATTTTGGGCGTTGGCCGCTTCGATCTGGGCTTTGACCTCGGCAAAGTGTTCGCCCAGCCAGCGCTCCCCAAAATTGAGGTGCAGATACTCGTCCTTAACTACCCCCTCGGTAATCTTGCGGGCAAAGTCATCGGCGACCGGGATGTAGATGTTGTAGGCAGCGATGGCAAAGCACTCGATGATCAAAGACTGAATGACAAAACAGGAGACCAGGTTCCTTGCCGCTGCGGCACTTTGGAAATTGTCCCGCAAAGGCGCGAAAAAGGCGCGGGCAAACTCCACATCGGGTTCCACCTGCAGGTTTTTGCCGCAGGCCTGGAAGCCCTTCATGTGGCGCAATTCCATCTTGGCCAGCTTGCGCAGCTCCTCTGCAGCTTCCGGCAGCATTTCGGCCAGCTTGAGGTAGTTGTCGTGGGCTTCTTGTTCCCCTTCGATAACAATACCGTTGATGCGGGAGTAGGCCTGCCGATACCCTGGGCTGCTGTAGTCTAGGGCAGTACCGCCCCCATCAGCGGGGGAGGGAGGGGTGTTGGGCAGGACGTTCGCTGGGGCCATACTCGTGCATCTCCTTTTGTCGTTGTAGATTGTTGTGAACCGCTTCGCCGGCCCTTCAACAATCCTGGCGCTTGCCACTCAATTGTTCCTCTACTCAGAATAGCCTTAGGTGGCGCGGAATTCATCGGATCCCTTTTGCCCAGGCAGGCAAGCCTGTTAGGGTGAGTGCTCAGGTGCCGTTGAGGAGCCTGGGGTATGTCTGCTCTTGGGGAGGGCCTGAATCAATTGCGCCGGTTGCTGGTGGATCTGGAGGAACAATCTCTCGATCAGCCAATTGGCAGCGCCGAGGAGGTGTTGCAGGTTATCGAGTTGGCAACGGCTTTTGAGCTGTTTGAGGCGGAAAGCAGCGGTTTGCTGCTCCAGATTGTGGCCAATCTCTGGGATCGGGTACGCCAGCACGCGCTGTCGGCGCAGGAGATCGAGGCCGTGGCGGAGAAGCTGCGGGCGGTGGGCTATACCGATGCCGAGATCCAGGAGATTTTGGATCTGGAGCCTTAGGACAACTAGCTGCAGGCTAGGCGGAAACCATGCCCAACTCGGCGGGGGCGACATCTGCTTCTAGGTGAGTGGCTGTGTCATAACAGGCTCCCCGCAGGTTGGCCAGCTTAAGTTTACAGCCCCTGAGGTTGGCCCCTTTTAGGTTGGCGCCGCTGAGGTTGGCCCCCGCCAGGTCGGCCTGGCTGAGATCGGCACCCCTCAGGTCGGCTGCGCTCAGGTTGGCGCCGCGCAGGTTGGCCCCTTGCAATCGGGATCCCGGCAACTTGGCTTTTTCCAGGTTGGCCAGGCGCAGGTTGGATCCCTGAAGGTCGGCTTGGCTGAGGTCGGCGCCGCCCAGGTAGGCCCGCTCCAGGTTGGCAGCGCCCAATTTGGCCTGCTGGAGGATTGCCCCGCCCAGGTCGATCCCAGCCAAGTCGGCACCAGCCAGGTCGGCTTCGGCCAATTGGCTGTTGCTGAAGTCCCGCTCACCGCTGCCATAACGCTGCAACAGTTCCGCTGCGGTTTCGACCATTGCTTTTCCCCATGCCAGACAAGTCGGATCCTACCGAGGAACAGGGTTGCCGCCAAGGGCGCAAATCCTCCAGGCAGCGCCTATCGGCCATGCCTTGCTCCTGTCTCTAGATCCGAATATCTGCCAAGGCCACTGGCCCTCTGGCCTACAAGAGCGCGCTAGGATGGGCGCAACGCCCTTTTCTCTGGATCCCATCTGTTCTGTTATGAGCTTGCCCCGCGTGCCCCGCTCCCGGCCCCGCCCAAAGTTGCGCTCGATCCCTCGCCGCAAAACCGAATCTGCTCTCTATGCCGAGATGCAGCAGCTCACTGTGGAAAAGCAGCGGCTCAACCAGGAATTGGAGTTCATTCAGGAACGGCAAGGGCAGATTCAAGCAAGGCTCTGGGAAATCGAACAAGCGCTACAGCGTTTTCAGCAGGAGGCAGAGCGCTTTCGGGATCCCGCCGCTGCTCCAGAACCGGCCACGGGCCGCTTCTCCTCCTCCCGTTTCCCGCCGATGACCTTTGAGTACTGAGCCAGGTTCCCTACGGGGTGGGGAAGCCAAAGCCATTGCCGAAGGCCGATGGCTCCAAAAACTGGGTTTAAATCCCCGTCCTGTCCTTTGGGACGGCCTTGTGGTAGCTTTTGTTATGGCGGCATGGGTAGTCAGCCGCTTCAAAAACCCAGTAGTCTAACCCCTAAGACATCAGCTAGGGTTTTGTCTGGGCCTGGAAGCGGTACCTTTGGGCAGAAGAGAACCGAGCAGTGAGACCAAAGTCCCAGGGCAGACCCGTTGGCTTTTGCTACCGGGATCCAACCGCCCAGGCTGACTCATGGCCCATTCTGATGTTGATTTCAACTCCCATCCGGCATCGCTGAGTCCATAACTGCAACTGAGCACACAAGGAGCTGAGCCTCGACCATGGTTACTGCCACCGCTACTGCGACCAACGTTGGCTACATCACTCAGGTCATTGGGCCTGTAATCGACGCCGAGTTTCCCAGCGGCAAGCTGCCTGAAATCTACAACGCTCTCAAGGTGGAAGCGACGACCGAAAGCGGCCTGAAGGTCAAAGTCACCTTTGAGGTGCAGCAGCTTTTGGGAGATAACCGCGTGCGGGCTGTGGCCATGTCTTCTACCGATGGCTTGGTGCGGGGCATGCCAGTGGTGGATACAGGTGCCCCGATTACCGTGCCGGTGGGCGAGGCTACCCTGGGTCGCATTTTCAACGTGCTGGGGGAGCCGGTGGATCAAGGTGAGCCGGTGCAAGCCAAGGAGTTTGCTCCTATCCACCGCAGCGCGCCGCCCTTTGTGGAGCTGACCGTCAAACCGGAGCCCTTTGAAACCGGCATCAAGGTGATCGACCTGCTGGCCCCCTTCAAGAGAGGTGGCAAGGTGGGCCTGTTTGGCGGCGCTGGCGTTGGCAAAACAGTGCTCATCCAGGAGCTGATCCACAACATCGCCGAGGAGCACTCCGGCCTATCGGTGTTTGCAGGCGTGGGAGAGCGCACCCGCGAGGGGAACGACCTCTACAACGAGATGAAAGAATCGGGGGTGCTGGACAAGGTGGCGCTGGTGTACGGCCAGATGAACGAGCCGCCGGGCGCCCGTATGCGGGTGGGCCTGACTGCCCTGACGATGGCGGAGTACTTCCGCGACGTCAACAAGCAGGATGTGCTGCTGTTTATCGACAACATCTTTCGCTTTGTGCAGGCCGGGTCGGAAGTGTCGGCGCTGTTGGGCCGCATGCCCTCAGCGGTAGGCTACCAGCCCACCTTGGCTACGGAAATGGGCAACCTGCAAGAGCGCATCACCTCTACCAAGCAGGGATCCATCACTTCGGTGCAGGCGGTGTATGTGCCTGCTGACGACTTGACGGATCCGGCACCGGCGACGACGTTTGCCCACCTGGATTCGACAGTGGTGCTGTCGCGCAGCTTGGCCGCCAAGGGCATCTACCCGGCGGTGGATCCTCTGGATTCTTCATCCACCATCTTGCAGGCAGACATTGTGGGTGAGGAGCACTACAACACCGCCCAGGCGGTGAAGCAAACGCTGCAGCGCTACAAAGAGCTGCAGGATATCATCGCCATTCTGGGGTTGGACGAGCTGTCGGAAGAGGACAAGCTGGTGGTGGCCCGTGCCCGCCGTATCGAGCGCTTCCTGTCGCAGCCCTTCTTTGTGGCGGAGGTCTTCACCGGCTCGCCCGGCAAGTACGTGAAGTTGGAGGACACCATCAAGGGCTTCCAGCGCATTTTGTCGGGGGAACTGGACGATCTGCCGGAGCAGGCTTTTTACCTGGTGGGCACTATCGAAGAGGCCATTGAGAAGGCGGAGAAGCTCAAGTCTAAGTAATGCCCTCACCCCCGGCCCCTCTCCCAGAGGGAGAGGGGAGTTACTGTTTCACTGCTAGGGATCCTCGGCCACAGGCCCGAAGCGGTAGCCTTTGCCATAGACGGCGTGGATCAACTCGGGGGAGCCGGGCAAGCGCAGGCGACGCCGCAACAGGCGCACCTGGGCGGCCAGGACGTTGCTGCTGGGGGGATCCTCGCCGGCCCACACCCGCTCGTAGATCTGCTCGTGGGTGAGCAACTGGCCGGGGTGGGTCATGAAGTACTCCAGCAGGCGGAATTCCTTTTGGGAGAGGTGGATCATCCGCCCCTGGCGGTAGGCCACTTGGTTCTCCCGATCCAGCTCCAGATCCCCAATTTGCAGGCGAGGGATCCCTTCGCCGGGGCTGGCGGCCCGCCGCAAGAGGGCCCGCACCCGCGCCAGCAGCTCCCGCAGCTCGAAGGGCTTGACCAGGTAGTCGTCGGCGCCGGCGTCCAGCCCTTCCACCCGGTCGTCGAGGGTATCTCTGGCGGTTAGGAAGAGAATGGGGGTGGCGCGGGACGCAGTCCTTTCCACTTGGCGCACCTGTTGGCAGAGGGAGAGGCCGGACAGGCCCGGCAACATCCAGTCCAGTACCAGTAGGTCGTAGGGTGGAGCTGGGGGCTTCTGCAGCAGCTCCCAGGCACTGTTTCCCTCGTAGGCCACGTCCACGCTGTGGCCCTCTCGCCGCAGGTGCTGGGCCAGGGAATCGGCCAACTCCACTTCGTCGTCCACCAACAAGATGCGCGCCATGCTCTAGGAGTCTGTCTCGTCGTCGGTTGCAGAAGAAAGCTCGACTGCCGAGGAGCAATCCGAGCCGGGCAGCGGCTCCAGTTGCAAAGAGAGATCATAAAGGCGGCGCCGCGTCCAGAGGGGGGATCCCTGGAAGCGCTGGGCCAGTTGCCGGCTGGCGGCGGAGCGGGAGAGGCCCTCGGCCAGCAGGCGGGCCAGCTCCTGGCGAACTTCCGCTTCGGAAGGGGAGGTTTCTGCATCTTTTTCAGGGGAAGGCCGCCCCTCTAGAACAAGGGTGAACTCTCCCCGCGGTGGCTGGGCGGCGCAGTGCTCCAGAGCGGCGGCCAGGGATCCCCGCCAGAAGGACTCGTGCAGCTTAGTCAGCTCACGGGCCAGCACGATCTGCCGCTCCGGGCCGCAGTGAGCCAGGAGATCTTGCAGAGTTTGCTGCAGGCGGTGGGGGGCTTCGTAGAGGACGATGGTGCGCTCTTCTTGGGCCAGTTGTTGCAGACGGGCCTGCCGCTGGCTGGTCTTGAGCGGCAAAAAACCCTCGAAGACAAACCGCCCTGTGGCCAGCCCCGAAGCAGCCAAGGCGGCCACTGCCGCTACCGGGCCAGGCACCGGGATCACGGGGATCCCGGCTTGGATGCAGGCGCGCACCAGTTCTTCACCCGGATCGGAGATGGCGGGTGTGCCGGCATCGCTGATTAGAGCCACCGACTGCCCTGCCGCCAGATACTTCAGGATTTGCGGGATCCGCTGTGCCGTGTTGTGCTCGTGATAGCTGATGAGGCGGGCGGAGATCTGAAAGTGTTTAAGAAGCTGGCCGGAGTGGCGGGTGTCTTCTGCTGCCACCCAGTCCACCTCCCGCAAAACCCGCAGCGCCCGCAGGGTAATGTCTTCGCGGTTGCCGATGGGGGTCGCCACCAAGTAGAGACCGGCGGTGGGGCGCTCCATCTCGATAAGGCCAGAGCTAAGCGGGTACCGCTTTCCAGGTTAACCGCTCTGGCCGGGATCCCTGTGGCAGGATCGGGGAAGATTGGCGGGAGAAAGCGGGTGCGCCTGACCACGCGAGCTACCTATAGCATCCGGGCTTTGCTGGATCTGGCGATGCTCGGCGCGGGGCAGATGGCCTCGGTGCGGGCCATTGCTGAGCGACAGCGGATCCCGGCCCCCTATCTGGAAAAGCTGTTGATCGAGCTGCGCCAGGCCGGTTTGGTCTGTTCGCAGCGGGGGGCGCAGGGGGGCTACCGGCTGGCACGAGCACCGCGGCGGATCCCGATCAGCGCCATTTTGGCAGCGGTGGGAGAATCTCTGGATCCTCTCCCAGGCAGCTCTGAGAGGGCAGAGGCTCAGCAGGAAGGCTCTGCGGATGGGCTGGACTGGGTAACGGAGGCCCTCTGGCGGCGGATTGCCCAGCGGGTGGAGCAGGTGTTGGAGGAAACAACTCTGGAAGATCTCTACTTCGACGCCCGCAGTTGGCAGGCAGCCCAAAGTCAGGAGGGGGGGTTTGTGGTCTGATCGCGCCTGCGGGAGGGAGACCTTGCTGTTTTTCCCGAGTCAGCCGGCCGCTCCCCTGGTGCTGGCGGCAGCTTTGGGTCTGGATTACTGGTTGGCAGATCCCTGGGGGTGGCCCCATCCGGTGCGGGTAATGGGGGCGGTCATCGCCTGGGGACAAGGCTGTATCCTCAAGCACTGTTCGACCCCACAGGCACAACGGTGGGGCGGAGCAATGCTGACACTGGCGCTGCTGGCGGGATCCTACGCAGCAGGTTGGGGGCTGATCGCCGTTGCCCAGGCTCTCCATCCCTGGGCAGGGATCCTGATGCACGCCATCCTAATGGCCAGTTGCCTGGGGGGGCGCAGCCTGCGCTTTGCCGCCTTGGAGGTGTTGGATCCCTTGGAAAGGGGGGATCTGCTGCAGGCCCGCCAACGGCTGAGCCGCTACGTGGGCCGGGATACAGAGCACCTGACGGAGGCGGAGATTTTGCGGGCGGTGATCGAGACGGTGGCGGAAAATACCCCGGACGGGGCGACGGCCCCTTTGTTCTATGCCTTTTTGGGAGGGGCGCCCTTGGCTTTGGCCTACAAGGCCAGCAGCACCCTCGACTCGATGGTGGGCTATCGCCACGCCCCCTTCACCTACTTGGGCACGGTGCCGGCCCGCTGTGAGGATGTGCTGACCTGGCTGCCCTGCCGGCTGACGGTGCTGACCCTGGCCCTGCTCAGCGGGGATCCCTGGGGGTTTTGGCAGCGGTGTCGCCGCGACGGGCGGGCGGATCCCAGCCCCAATTCGGGGTGGAGCGAGGCGGCCTTTGCCTGGCGGCTGCAGATCCAGTTGGGAGGCACTAATTGCTATCGCGGGATCCCGAAGGAGAAGCCCAAGGTGGGGATCCCAGCCCGTCCCTTGAGCCCCCAGGTGGTGCGGGAAAGTCTGGGGCTGCTGCGGCAGGTTCTGGGGGTGTGGGGAAGTTGGATGGTGGGCGTAGCTCTAGTTCTCAGCTTGGGAGAGGGGCTGGGGGCCACTTCGGTATCGATTATTTGGTGGTATTGAGAAAGTCGCCGAGATTGAGGATGGTGTTTTGCTCGCTGACGATGGTTTGGATATCGTCAGGCAAGTTGCGGACGTACTCGAGCTGAAGGGCCTAGGGCGTCGCAGGCGCATGGGAAAGGGCTCCGGGATCCAAGACTTTTGATCTTTCTTAACGGGTGCTAGCTCAGCACCCAGCGCTGGAGAGCAATGCCAAGGAGCAGACCGAGGCCGCCAAAACGCAGCACCTGCCAAAAGGTGGTGGGAACGGGGTTAAACACTTCCAACAGGTAGGCTTGCAGGCGTTGTTCCAATTGGCTAACTTCCGCCTGAATTTCAGCCCAGTGTTCGGGGGAAAGCTGGGACAGGCGCTCCAGCTCGCGTAGATCGGCCAGCCGTGCTTGCAAGCTCTCGAGCTTGGCTTGCAGAGCCTCAAGCAAATCCGGGGAATCGGGAGGGGCGGTCACGGCTGTGCCTCGGCTGGGGGGGCAGGGGAACGGGGTCGGGAAAATCCGGTCTGAATTTCGTTGAAGGGCTTAGCTTTGATCACCCCTGGGGGGACAGGATCCAACTGGAAGAGGGCGCGAATGGCGTTTTCCACTTCGGTGATGGGGCGGTTGCCAATGGATTGGTAGACGAGGTTGCCCTGGGAGTCAAAAAGGAGGGTCTGGGGAACTCGGCCGCTGTAGTACTGGCCGCGCTCGTCCCCAGGCAGGAGGGAATCAACAGAATAGGGAATGAAATAGACTGCCCGGCCATAGCGAACTTGCAGGTTAGCCAGGGTGGCTGCGTATTTTTTGCAGTCGCTGCTGTCGTCAATGTAGTAAACGAGGAGGGCCGGGATCCCTTGTTCTTTCGCCTGCTTGAGGGAGACGCGCGGCGGAACCATGCCGCCGTTGGAGCCGTAGAGGGCAAAGATGTTGCCGTCGTAGCGGTCGTCGTTGAGGAGCGCATAGGCAGGCAGAGACAACCAGCCTATGAACACGACGCACAAAGCCACCAGGAGAAGACGCAGCCACAGCATGATTTGGAGAGGACTGTTGGGCAAAGAGGGGGCTCCCTCATTGTGCCATTTTGCTCTGGCGCCGTGCTCCCCCTTCCAGTTTGCGGTGGGATCCCTTCATGAACGTTGGATAGTGGTCTCGATCCGCGGTTGTTTTTTCACTGAATCTGCCCTCACCAGCCGGATGTAGTCCTTGGGAAAACGGCTGAGGCACTGCTTGACAGCCTGAAAGTCAGCAGCCGATTCTTTTGGCTTAATCGGCGGGAAGCCCCGCGGAGAACAAGT